>VFKO01000291.1 GCA_009885515.1 Rhodobiaceae bacterium
CGCAAGCTGCGATCTTGTCGGCCGGCCAATCTATGGTGCGCAATTGCCATCGCGACGATCAACGCATTCCCGACAGCCCGAAGGGCGCCACCTATGGCCGCGCTTGGGTTGGCTATCGCCAGGGCTCGACAGATTTCGGCACCGACACTGGCATTGACGCCAGTGCCGACTTCAGCTGCACGACCGGCGGCATGGACTGGCGCATGGGCCACGGCTGGTTCGGCGGCGTGTCGGGTGGCTTCGGCAGCGTGACGGGCGACGTGCAAACCGCAGCCGGCAACGGCAGCATCGAAGGCAACTCGCGCGCGATCGAAGCTTTCGCATCGTTCACCAGTAGCGCGCTTTTCATCAACCTGTCCGGCGGCTACGTCGACATGGACTGGATTTATAACGGCGCTTTGATGCCGGCTCTGGCAGCTAAAACTTCCGGGTTCCTGGGCTCGGCACAAGCAGGTGTCGCGCTGGACCTTGATCCTCTGGCGGTCAAGTTGATTGGCAGCCTCAGCTATGATGGAACCGAATGCAGCGACGCATGTATGGGCCTTGCCACAACCCAAGACACCGGCCTGATTGAAGCCAAGGGCACCATCCGCTTCGACGGCGTCGGTATGGGCGGCGCGATCCGGCCTTGGGCCGCCGTGTCGTTGTCGGACGTCATCTCGGATGGCATCAACACCGTATCAATGGGCGGCGTGTCCGTTTCCGCCGATACGAACTCACAGTTATTGTCGATCGATGCCGGTCTGCAAGGCTATCTGGACCAAAACTTCGCCCTGTTCATCGACGCCGGCTATCATCAGAGCCTGTCGGTAAATGTAACGGGTTACAAAGCGGGCGTTGGTTTGAAGATGTACTGGTAGGGTTCAAGTCACGGCACTTCACGCGTTATTGGCGCCGCAGACGGCCCCAATTAAACACTGCGTCCCCTTTTTGTTGAAGCGCCAGCCTTCCTCGTCGTGTCCTTCGTGGTGAAAACACTTTTTGCTGGACAAAGGCACGGTTTGAAATTCAGGTTGACGCAATCAAACAGTTCTGTATACGTTCCGCAATTCTAGCCCCGTTCTGAAATGGACGGTGCTCAGCTGCGACTTGAACACTGAATAGATTGGACAACCCCGTACCGTCGGGCGGGGAACGGGTGGGGTGCGCGTGAAATCAGGCGGCGCGTGTGCCCGCTCCTCGCACTGGCTTTGCTCTCTGCACGCATACATGTTGATTTTGCAGGTAAGTTTTTAAGGGCTAACATATTGAAATATAACGACGTTTGTTCATTACATGCACGAATGCATGCGTTGGTATATAGACACACACCTCATCGCTTTTCCAACACTCACATGGTTAACAGAGGGCCTCCATTGGCGATGGCCTCACAGCCAGGGCCGCGCCTGAGCCAGCTTCGTCAGACATTTGTGTCCTTCGTGGCTTTGAGGTGAATCTGCTCTAGCGCTGTACGCGCTCGCCGGCTGCGAGTTCGCGCAGGGCTGATGCCGCAACGTCAACCGGCTGAGCCAACAATGCGTCAAAGAAATTCTTCATGAGCTTGCACACTTTCGCGGCGTCACCCGATCCCGTCAGCAGTGCGTCCACTTGTTCGGCTGGAACACCTGTCGCCTGAGACGCCTCGGCAAAGGCTTGCGCTGCCAGGATAGAAAATTGCTCTGCTCCCATTCTGGCAGCCTCGGGATTGGCTGGAGTTTCAATCACGCGAAGCACGATGGCGTTATGACGCTCATTCAATTCGGGACTGAGTTTTGCTTCAATGTCGCCCCGCACACGGCCAAGCGCGATATCTGCGCAAATTTCAAACTCATCGGTTGCAGCCAAGTGTAACAACTCATCGCGCGTGAACGAATAGAGTTCGGTGACGAGTCCATCTGGCAACTGCGAAGACTTATCGGCAACGTATGACAACGCCAACGACATCGCGTTGGCGCGCACCTCGTCTTCGCCGCGTCCATCTTGCCGGTCACGCGCAATCAAAGTCGCGATGCGTTCAAACAGTTTAGGCTCGTGTCTTCGTAGCGCCTGCATATAGGGTGTGACGGTATCGACCGGCGTGTCGCCTCCCATGCGAAACATGCTTGCCGGCCAGCCACTAACAACTGAAATGCTGATCACGGCGCCGCCGATGGCACCGCCGACCGCAAACCACAGGGCTGGGTAAGGGACGTGCCAAAACCGGCCGGCAGCCAGCGCAGCGCCATAGGACGCTGCCGCCAGCAACGCTGCAGAAACCAAGACAATGATCAAAGCGGCAATTTCCATTTGCGGTAGTATAGACACAAGTTGATATTTCGCCACAACCTGGATGGTTCTCCTTCAAATGCCCCCAAAGAAACCGGCTGCACCTCGCAACCCGAAAAAACATACAGGCTCTCCCAGCTTTCGCCTGCCCGCACTAGATCCCGATTTCTTACTCGGCGATTCGATGCGCGGCGTGCGCTTTCTGCTTGAGTACGCGAAAGCCGAAGAAGCTCTGCGCCTTGCCGGGATCCGTTCAACGATCGTCGTCTTTGGCTCTGCGCGCACGAAGTTGGGCTCGCGCCGGTACGAAGCAGCGCGTGAGTTTGGCCGGATTGCATCACACCGTGGTGGCTCGCTCGATGGCAAAGACGCAGTGCGCGACAATGTGATTGCGACTGGCGGCGGGCCCGGAATCATGGAAGCGGCTAATCGGGGCGCGTCAGAAGCTGGCGCGTTGTCGATCGGTTTCAATATCCGTCTGCCACAGGAGCAGTATCCAAACCCTTATTCGACACCCGAACTGACATTTCAGTTTCACTATTTCGCGATGCGCAAAATGCACCTGGCAATGCGAGCCAATGGTCTTGTAGTTTTTCCAGGCGGGTTCGGTACCATGGACGAGCTGTTCGAAATGCTTACCTTGCGTCAGACAGAGAAAGTGGGCGCGCTGCCGGTGGTGTTGTTTGACCGCGCCTATTGGACGAGCGTCGTCAATTTTGATGTCCTGGTAGCCGAAGGCATGATCGAAAAGGCGGACCTCAAAATGTTCAGCTTCGCCGAAAGCGCCGAACAAATTTGGACGCAGCTGATCGCCGGTGGCTTGACTATTGCGAAAAAAGCCAAACGATAGAATTCAGGAACGCGGCTCGCACACAGGATCGGTCGCGCCTTCCGGCAAGACGCAGTCAAAATCCTCTTGACCGGGGCGTGCCTCGGACGAGACATCAAATACCAAATGCTTGCCGTCCTTTGCAGATGCTCTGAGCAATTTCTCAATACGGCGCGCATTTGGCATAGCGCCAGAATCAGCGCTGGACGAGAACCACGAACGTCGCGCAGGCCTGGCCGCTGCGGACGTAACCTGCCCCAGAATGCTCTGCAGTACAGATGGCTTGCGTGGGGGGTGGGCGCGATCAAGCCGGGCCAAAAACGTGCCAGCCTGATTGAGGGTTGTGGAAAGTTGAGCCCGCTCACCGTAAAGCGCGGACGAAGGTCCATCTGCCTGAGACTTTCGCGCCTCCTCTAATATCTCATTGACGAGTTCTGGAACGGGCTTGTTGGTCGGCCTTTGATGCTTTTTCATGGGTGCGTCAACTCATGTTGTGGCGGATCCAATCGGCCCGGCCTTTTTTGATTCGAAGTGCCAGAATGGGCTCGGCGACCGACTGGCTGCCTGTGAGTTCATGCTCAATGACCGACAGTTGAACCAGCTTTCTGGCGTAGTCAGCCAGTAGTTCAGGCGACGCTGAGTTGACCACATCGGCGACACGCATTTCCATCGCATTGCGGGCAATGTCGTCACCGGCCATGATGATGGCGCGCGACACCGCGAGTGGCGCCTGGTCGAATTGCTGCAGCACGGACTTGGCAAGGCTGACATCTTTCTTCGCAACTTCTCCTGACACGGCATTCAACAACGAACTGATGCCCTGCCGCATGAGTTGAAAGAGAACATACTTGTAACCCGGTTGGGCACCTCGCAACAGCGCATCGATCAGATCCGCCTGCGCAAAAGATTGAATGATGGCCGGTTCGCGTTGAGTTGGCGCACCCATGGTCACAAGCTGGTGCTTCACGAGTCCCGCGAAGGCGCTGCCAATGCGAATGTCGATGAAGGATGGGCGCACGTCGCTTGATGCGAAACCTGCAAAAACAATCCCTGTCTTGGGAACGCCAGGTGGCAGCCAGTCGGTAAGGCACGAGCCAATAGTGATCTCGGCCAATGTGGTTTTTGTGGCTTTGGAAATGACGCCTTCGCCGAACATCGAGTCGCTCATGCCGGTGAGCAATCGGTCGAGATATTGATCCAGAAGCAAGACCAATCGCGACGAACTTTCCCCGATCAATGGGCGGCGTGCCGGCGGCTGTCCATGCGGTAGAAAAAGATTCTGAAAATACTCACCCGAGTACTGCGACTCAAAACGTAGCATGTCGAGCGCCCGCAAGAATGTCTGCGCTTGCGGCCGTTGGCCGGTTCGCTCGCTCGACAATTCCACGCATTGATGAAAGCGTTGCACCAGTGCCGCGACATAAACGGCGAAGTTCAGTCTCTCCTGCCCTTCTTCGAGCGGCAGCAGCGACTGGGATCTGGAGTCGGCGCCGGATGTCCACCTGGCGAGATATTGAACCAGTGACTGCGCAACCTTTTGCACGCTGTTACCGCGCGAGGGGACCGACGCCGTAAAGGCTTCGAAAATGGCAGCCCAAGGATAGCGATAAAACTCCGCCACATCGAAGATCATCGCGGCAACCGGCATGGACTGGTCGAGCAGGAAAATTTTGTCGGCGCCCGTCTGATAGCGAACGCTGGCTGTACCATCGGCGTGATATTCGATCGCCGTGAGCGCGCTGTCGGCAGCCAGCGCCGCGCCCTGCACGTTCAACAGCATGACTTCGGATGTCATTCATTCCCCCAAGAACGCAGTCGCGCCCACCCAGCCCGCCCGAGGCCCCAACCTCACACGGGATTACTGCTCGTATTCAGACAAGAACGAGCAGAAAGGGCAATGGGCTGGCGGACACATTCGTGAATGAAAATTTAGGCGCTGAAGCAAATTCGCCCGCAAAACTGCACCTTTTTAAGTGAATGGCCCAGAATTAGGGAAGCAAATGCTCCTCGACGAAATCGAGACGGTCCTGGCCAAAGAACATTTCGCCATTTACAAAAAATGTGGGCGCGCCGAAAACGCCACGCGCAACCGCCCCCTCAGTGTTGGCTTTCAGCTTTTCCTTCACGTCTGCGCGCTCAATGCGGGTCAGAAAATCAGACGGATCAATGCGGATGTCTTTCAAAACGTGTGTGATTTCGTTTTGGTCATTCAGATTACGCGTATGAGCCCACATAGCATCGAACATCGCGTTGACATAAATATCGAATAGAGGTGTCGCTTGGTAAGCGACGGCCCCGCGCATCAGGGGAAGCGTGTTGACCGGAAAGTGAGAATTGAAGTTCAGAACGACGCCATAGCGCTTCGCGAAGCGCGCCAGATCGCCATTCATGTAGCGCGCTTTGGCAGGAACCATCGCCGGTGAAGTGTTGCCAGTCGCCTTGAAGACGCCACCCAGCAAAATCGGTGTCCACATGATGCGCGCGCCGTGACGAGCCGTTATCTTGGGCAATTGCTTGTAGGCCAGAAACGAGGTGGGGCTGCCAAAATCGAACAGAAACTCGACCGTCTTTGTCATCGTGCTTACCACTTCTCCATCCAAGGTCTAAGGTCCAGTTCATGCGTCCAAGCATCACGAGGTTGATTGTGCAGCATCCAATACATGTCAGCAATGTGATCAGGCGACAGAATCCCTTCTTGAGCCTTGAGTTCATAGGTTTGCGGAAAAGTATCGCGAATGAATGCGGTATCAATGGCCCCATCTATAATGGTGTGCGCCACATGTATGCCCTTGGGTCCAAGCTCCCGCGCCATGCTTTGAGCCAGAGCGCGCAATGCATGCTTGGCACCTGAAAACGCACAAAACCCGGCCGAACCACGCAAACTGGCGGTGGCGCCGGTCAAAATAATTGTTCCGCGAGCGCGAGGCACCATGCGGCGCGCCGCTTCACGGCCCATGAGGAATCCGGCAAAGGCTCCCATTTCCCACACTTTGGTATAAACGCGCGCTGTGGTTTCTCTGATTGAAAAACGGACGTTGGCGCCAATGTTGAACACCGCGACATCAATTTCGCCAATGTCGCGTTCGACCTCGTCAAAGAGAGCGATGACGTCCTCTTCTTTGCGCGCGTCCGAGCCAAAGGCATGCGCATGGCCTCCCGCCCGTTCGATGTCCTCGACGAGTGGGTTAAGACGTTCTTTTTCGCGCCGGGTCACACAGGCAATGTAACCCTCACGCGCAAAGCGGCGGGCAATTGCACCACCCGTCGCATCGCCTGCACCTATCACCAATGCAACGCGCGGCTTTTCAGTTTGATTTTTGCCAGGCGAAACGATGAAACACCTCCGGACTTTGCACGTAGTTTAATCAATTCGCCGAAATTTGAAAGCCACCAGCCTTCAGCGTCACAGCGCTACGCTTAGTGTGAGTTGGCAGGAGCTCACTCGCGCTTCGACATATGCAAACGCGCCAACATCTGACCATGACCTGACCTCGTCAACGATGCCACTCAACGGCCCGATTCGTGAAACCCTCGGTGCCCGCAGGTTGGATAGATCGATAGAGCAGCAAACCCGTCAACAGATCCAAACCCCGGGGTCCACCTTGGCTTTGGCATCGCCCCTTTGCGAAATGCTCAAAATCTAGCTCAAATCCGCTCCGGCGCCAGCTATTTGGCCCAAATGCAACCAGACGCGCCTACCGGATTTGCCGCAAACAATCCTTGTGATCGCGACCCTGGCCACGCGATGAAAGTGAAGACCCGACCCTACATCTGCACTTTGCATCAGGCGATTCCCGCGCTATGTCTTGTGCTCATGGTTATTCCCGCAATGCGCGAAGGAACGCGTGCTGGGAAACTTACTTCGACACTCGCTTAAGGACTTGGCGCTGACTATGCGGAACTCTGGAACGGTAAAGTGGTTTAACCAGGCGAAAGGCTTCGGGTTTATTCTCCCTGACAACGGCGGGCCTGACGTCTTCGTTCACGTCTCTGCCCTTGCGAGCACCGGCGAGCAATCTCTGGCTGAAGGGCAACGCGTTTCGTTTGACGTGGCTCAGGATCGCGGCAAGACAATGGCCGCCGAGCTGAAGCTCGAAGGCCCAGCGCCCGCCCCTCAAGCGCGGGGTGGGTTTCCGCGCGATGATGGTGGTGGGCGCGGTGGTCACGTAGCCGCAAGGCCCCCGCGCAGAGATCACAGCGACGGTGGAGGCGGTGGACGCTCGTTCGGTGGCGGACATGGCCGGCCGGCCGGAGGATCGGCTGCAGGCGCTAGGCCGCACGCTGGAATCTTTGATGCCCTCAACATGATTGTTATGAGGGTGAAAGATTTACGCACGGCCCGTGCGTGGTACGAGCGCGTGCTTGAGCTGCAAGTCTCAGAGGAAAATAACGCCGGACAAACAGTGGTATTGGATCTGGGGCGTGGCGCCAATTTATGCCTTTGGCAATTGGGCACCGACGAGTTGCTAGCCACAGCGCCAACCGCAGCTGCATTTCCAAACTTCCGCACCGGCGACGTGGACGGCACTCATGCCAAGCTGGAAGGCTTGGGCGTACATGTTACCCCGCTGCGCGACACCGGGGGCGTAAAATGGTTTTCGTTCTTCGACCCGGATGGCAACAGAGTAGACGTGATGCAGAATCGCCCTCGCCCATTTTAGTAATCAAGCGAGTGCGGAATTAAGGTCCAGCAATGGTTCAAAGCTCGATGTCCCAGTACCTCACCACAGAGGCTGGAGGCGACGTTTTGCAGACGCCAGTGGTTCTGCCAGTTCGCAAACCAGCGATGACCCGGCATGTGGGTGTCGTCAGAGCATACTCGCCACCAAAGTTGCTTGGCCTGGTGATCGATGAAGTTGGCGCAGAAGATGCAATTTTCTGCATCGAAGACGTCGCCCCCGGTGATCGAGGAAAACTTGCCCTGGGTCAATCTGTGTCATTCCACGTCGTCACAGAGCGGGACGGCCTGATTGCGAAACACATCCGCATAGACACCACAACGCTGCCACCCCCACCCACCGATATGCTGATTTCCCGGGGTTGGCGCTAAAGCGCAACTCAACACCCGCCGAAAGGCATGTCCCAGGTACATTATGGGGACACCAAAAATCCAGGCACGCCCACTAAATCTTCAATGAATATTAGAATGCTGTACGTATTGTTGAGGCAGACAACAACGCTAGGGGCGCGCTCTTTACACGGCGTACACCTGCACTAACACTTCGTTACGGTCGCTCGAATGCGTGGGGATTTTTGTACCTTTGTTCTGGGATTGAGCTTGGCGTGCGGGCTTGGCGTTGAGCCAAGCTCCGCAACCGGAGTACAGGCCGTCGCCCAAGAGAAAGCAGCTGCTGTTTCGATCATCAAGTCGAGGGCGCAAAAATACACTGCAACACTTGCGCAGGGCCGGTTGTTCAGTGCCTATCTGAATGCCTCGACAATGAGCGAAGGCGCCCGTCTCCGCACGCGCATTGGCAATAGCTTCAAGGCACTCGAAGGCCACTATGGAATGCGCGACTTCACAGTCGTTGAACGTTCGGGCGAACTTTTTGTCCATGTCGGAACAGAGCTGGCCTCCAGCAGCAAGCGAAACGTGAAAAAGGACCATGTGCTTTCTGCAGGATTCGCACAACGGGAGCGGGCCGTCGCAATTGTAATGGATGAAGGCTACGTCACCTACGCCTCACCGGTGATACGCCGCGGCGAAAAAGAGTTTGTCCTGTGCGTTAAGCAAGAACTCTCTGCCTATGACAAGGTTCTCGCCTATGGACTTGCCAAAACTTTTTTTGTCCTCGTCGTGGACAAGCACGGCAACGTTTTGTCCGACAGCCGCGCACACCCGAGCGGCAGCAAGCCTTCAACAATCGAGGGTATGACTTTGGATGAGATGCGCAATCACGTAGGCGGTAGCGTGGCCGAAGGGACGGGACGCATCGTCACCAATGGCGCCCTATTCAATATGAGCTATCAAAAGGTCGGAGACTGGACCGTTGTGGCTCTCGAACCGCTGCCCGCGCCGCAAGAATGTCTACGAACTGGAGACGACAAATGTCGATAAGGTCTAAAGTTACAGCCGCGTTCGCACTGTGCATATCCTTGCCGATGGTAGCAGGAATGGGTGCGTTGTGGCTGGGGACTGAAGACACGTTTCGCCATCAAGCAAGCCAAGACCTCCAGGCCTCTACCCGGTCCGTCATGGCAATGATTGAACAGCAGATGTCGTTCAATTTCACGCACCTCAAAGCGTGGAGTTCCCTGCCCGTCATGCAAGACGTCTTGATTGGCGGCGATGGCGGTGAGTTGCTTCATACGTTGAACGATCTCAATTTCAACTATCCGGACTTCGGCGCGTTGACGATTACAAATGCGCAAGGGGCTGTTGTGGCCACAACCGATCCGGCGCAACGTCACTCCGATCTCTCGGCGTATGAGGGTGTTCACGCAGCGGTCTCTGGACGCAGCTATCAAAGCAACTATACGATTCATCGCGCCGGAGGCATTGAGACGATTTCATTCACAGTGCCATTAGTTGCAACCTACGACCGGCAAACTGTGATCGGAACCTTGACCGGGTATCTTGATTTGCGGGCGATGGTTGAGCGCGTCGTTGGCACTTCGACGCTGGGGATTGAACGGCGGACTCTGGTGCTTGCCCAGCACGACAAAGGGAGCATTGTCTTTTCTTCTCGGTCCAATGTTGCATTTTTGGAAGAACTGAAGCGCGTCGACACGGCCGGCAAGCGCTCGTCGTACGAGTTCGTGCTTGGCAGCGAACCACATCTTGCCACCTTCGTACGTTCCAAAGGTACATCTTTGGAAAAAGACCCCGAACTGATCGCCTTCGGTATAGCGCCCTCCGCCACTGTTTTTGCAGCCGTTGACAATGTCTCCAATATTTTCATAGCCGTTGCGGGTTTCGCATCGGTAATCGCGCTTGTCATTGCCTGGCGCTGGTCCACGCCCCTGGTGCGGCTTGCATCGCGAATGGACCGCGTCGCACGCGGGGAAGAAGAATCTCCGGTGCCGAAATTGCCCTCCCACAATACATTTGCGCCGCTAGCTATCGCCTTGGATACGATGCGCGAAACAACGCTGATCCGCGACCGGCTTGCAGCTCGTGAGATCGAACTCATCCACGCCAAATCAGCAGCCGAAGCAGAGGCTTCATCCAAGTCCCAGCAGTTTGAATCCCTGAGCACCAGCCTGAGAGACCAGATTACAAACATTGTTGACTTGTGCGATCTTATCACGAAAGAAAATCTTGCAGCCGCATCAAACACGCGCCACGTTTCCTACGCGCGCGAGTTAAGCCGCAGCGGCACCAGACTTTTGGCGATTGTTGAAGACGCCATCTCAAATTTACCGGGCGTAGCACACGATAATTTGGAATCCGAGGTTACTCAACCTGTCGCCACTCAAACCGCAGCCTAAAACGACCGGAACATTTGTTCACTCGCGGTGTCTGCCGGGAAGAAGCTTTCGATTCGAAGCTCGTCCGCCGTCACGTCTTGCGCCGTTCCAAACGTCGCGATCACCGTGAACAGAGACACGCGCGTACCATCCTTGACGATTTCAAGCGGCAATACTGGCACCAGACTTAACTCTTCCGCCGCCCACAGAGTTTCCGCGTTCTGGTGCTGACTGAGGTCCGACAACACCATCTTCATCTCATCTCCACCCAGCGCCTCAGCTTCCCTGTGGGCGCGATGCCAAAGCAATGGTGCGATTGCACTCCAGTTGGCGATGAACGGTTTGATACCGTTGGGATGAAAAAACAGGCGCATCAGATTGCGCTCTGGGCCGCCGATCCGCGTCCAAATCTCGGAACCCAATAGTGTGCCCAGTCTGTCGAACGATGTGTTGGTAAGACGAATATTCCAGGCCCGATCGATAGCGATTGCCGGAAAGGGTTCGTGATTTGCAAGCATCATGCGAACAGCACTCAACACCTGGACCATCTGGGGATCATCCAGGTGCCGCGCCCGGAACACGGGTGCGAATCCTGCCGCGACCAACCAATCATTTCGCTCGCGCAATGGCACATCCAGTGTTTCGCTGAG
>VFKO01000001.1 GCA_009885515.1 Rhodobiaceae bacterium
GCAGGCGATGGGATTGCGATGATGCAGGACCCCACAACGCCGGCATTGCGCGGTGGCCGCGGCGTGTCGCATTTCTTTGGTCTGAATAATTTGGTGACGGCAGCGAGCCCGTCGAGTTTTGCGACGGGTGTTCAGGGTTTCGACTCGCATGAGTTCACCGCCGGTGGCGTGGCTGATTTTGTATTGCGCGGGACCAGCGGCGCGATCCTGAATTCGTTCAGTGTGACAGTGGGGGGGCTCTCAGTTGCCGATCTGGTGTCGGATCTGAACGCAGCCGCGAATGGTTATGCGACGTTCTCGCTCGATGCGAATGGGGTGATGAGCATGACGCCGGCTGCCGCTTATGGCGGGGCGCGGCTGGAAGTGCGCAATGACACCTCTACGCGTGGAGCGACCGGGGTGTCGATGTCGCAATTTTACGGGTTGGGCACGGCCATGCGTCAGAACCAGGCTGCCAATCTTGCTGTGCGCAGTGACATTGCCCAGAACGGTTCCAAAATGGCGCTGGCTCAGCTGAGCATTTCTGGAGCTAGTGTTGCTGGTGACATGGTTCTTGGCATCAGCGACAATCGTGGCGCGCTTGCCCTTGCAGGCGTTGCCAACGCCTTACACAATTTCCCCGCGAGTGGTGGTCTGGCAGGCGGAATGCAATCGTTGAATGATTTTGTTTCGCAAATCATAGGAATGCAATCGGATCTGGCCAATGGCGCTGAGTCCGAGCGGGTCAACCGTGTAGACGTCAAGGAAGAAGTGATCGCGCGGCGTAATGCCATGGAAGGCGTCAATCTGGACGAAGAGCTGTCCAACATGATGATTTTCCAGCAGGCGTACAACGCCTCGGCGCGGATCATGACGGTCGTGCAAGAGATGTTCGATGAATTGCTGCGTGTAGTTTAAACATGAGAGGTTGCTATGCTTGATCGTGTAGGTTCGTGGTCGGTCGCTCAAGGGCTTATCAACGAATACGGGCGCATTCAAGGGCGCACCGTGAAGTGGCAGACGCAGATTTCGACCGGCAAAGTTGGCGACCAGTTTGCCGACACGAAGGACAAGGCCAGCGTCTTGGTTGCCGCCAAGCAGAGATCGGCTGAAGTCGACTCGTATTTGTCAGCGACGAAGGAAGTGTTGAACCGGCTGGATGTGCAGGACTTGCATATGCAGGAACTTGTGGCGATTGGCGGGCGTTTGCGCCAGACAATGGCCGATGCCCTATCGACGGGGCATGCGCCTGCGTTCATGGATGAAGTCAACAATCTGTACAATCAGGCGCTGACGATTGGGAATATGCGCATCGACGGCAAGTATCTGTACGGCGGTTCGCGCACCGATCAGGCGCCGGTCAATACGGCAGACCTTGCCAGCCTTGTGGCGGCCCCCACGGTCGCCGACATTTTCGAGAACACCGACTTTAATCAAACCCAGCGGATTGACCAGAACGAGACGATTGAAGTGGGACTTACGGCCAGCGAAATCGGAACTGATCTGTTTCAAATGTTCAAAGACCTTGCGACGTTCAATGTCGGCGTCGATGGCCCATTCGGCGCCAACTTGTCTGCCGCGCAAAGCATTTTTCTGGTGACGCAGAATGTTGCGATGCCCAATGTCAGCCAGGGCCTCACGACGCTGGCGGCGATCAACGGCTCGCGCCACGCCCAGGTTTTGAACACCGTCGAGCGGCATGAGAGCCTATCGGCCTATTTCACCAAGTTTATTGGCGATATTGAAGATGTCGATTTGGCGGAGGCGGTGGCGCGGCTCAATCAGGATCAGGTCGCGGTCGAGGCGGCAGGCCGGATGATTGCACAAGTCAATCAGATGAGCCTGCTCGACTATATATGAGGGCAAATCGCCGCTAGTGCTTAAGCTTGCGCTCAGGCGTCTACCCACTATATAGGCGCGTCTATGATCCACGCTGATGATATTCGCGCGCTTATGAATCTGCCCGGCGAGCCGGGGCGGACGCGCGTCGTTGCGGCGATGTCCGGCGGCGTCGACAGTGCTGTGGCGGCGGCGCTTGTCAAGCGCGCGGGATATGACGTCGTTGGCATCACGTTGCAACTTTATGCTTCGGACGGGCAACCAAAACGCAAGGGGTCGTGCTGCGCAGGGCAAGATATCCATGACGCCAAAGGCGCGGCGCAGACTCTTGGGATTTCACATTATGTGCTCGACTATACTGAGCGGTTCCGTAAATCGGTGATGGAGGATTTTGCCGCGACCTATGCGCGTGGCGAGACACCTATCCCGTGTGTGCGCTGCAATGAGACGGTGAAGTTTCGCGATCTGCTGAATGCTGCGA
>VFKO01000313.1 GCA_009885515.1 Rhodobiaceae bacterium
AAGAAGTTTTGCATGCGCTCGAACAAGGCGACAGCGGCCGCCGGGCAAAGACACTGGTTGACGATTTGCCGCTGTTTGCGGCGGCTTTGGCGCCTGCAACCCAGCCCCAAGTCACGCGGATGGAAGCCAGGCTCAGCGCGCTGAATGTAGATGAACTTTCCCCCCGGGAGGCGCTACAGTTGGTTTATGAGTTGAAGGCGCTTGCAAATGACAAAGGCAAAGATGTTTCCGGCTGAACGCTATGTTCGAAGCAAGGCGCCGCTAAGTTGATGAGCGCCGGGCATGACTGAAAGCACAGGCGAGAGCATTCCCGGAACCGGGTTGCGGCGCGCGCTCACCGCGCTCGCGCAAGAGCAAGGTTCTGATGTAGCGAAATTGCGTTCAACTACGTTGCCGCTTTTCAAGCAGGCATTGAGCGATGCGCGATCAAAAATGCGGGCCTCACTTGAGGCGGGGGGCTCAGGGCTTGAAAGCGCGCAAGGCCTGGCTTCGGCGATCGACCTGCTCATTCACGTGCTTTACGACTTTACGATCAAGCACGTTTTCTATGCACAAAACCCCACGGAGTCCGAGCAGCTATCGGTTGTTGCCGTCGGCGGGTATGGACGCGGGGCATTGGCGCCGGGTTCGGACATCGACCTTCTGTTTTTGCTGCCTTACAAGCAAACGGCATGGGGAGAGAGTGCGGTTGAGTACATGCTCTATGTCCTGTGGGATCTTGGTCTGAAAGTCGGACACGCCACACGCTCAATCGAAGAGTGCCTGCGGCTTGCGAAGGCAGATCACACCATTCGAACGTCCGTGCTGGAGGCGCGTTTTGTTTGCGGACATCGGACGCTGTTCGACACCTTGAAAATACGGTTTGCAAAAGAGGTTGTCGCCGGATCGGGCAATGACTTTGTAGAAGCGAAACTCAATGAACGCAGGCGCCGTCACACTTCAACAGGAGAAAGCCGCTATCTTGTTGAGCCCAACGTTAAAGACGGCAAGGGGGGCTTGCGGGACCTCCATACGCTGTACTGGATCGCGAAGTATTTGTATCGTGTTGAAACTGTGGCCGAACTTGTGGAAGCGGGGTTTTTGACGGACGACGAGCACAAGGCGTTTGCCGACGCGGAAGAGTTTCTATGGCTCGTGAGATGTCACTTGCATCTCGTGGCCGGCCGGGCGGAAGAGCGGCTGACCTTCGACTGTCAAATCGACATCGCAAAACGATTGCGATTTGAGGATCTGGGCGGGGAACGCGGCGTTGAGCGCTTCATGCAACGCTATTTCCTGAACGCGAAAACGGTTGGAGATCTGACGCGCATATTTTGTGCCGCGCTGGAGAGCCAGAACAAAAAGTCATGGCCCTCGTTTGGACGCATGATCCCGGGTATTGGCCGATGGCGTGCCGGAGCGGACGGGTTTTTTGTCGAGCAAAACCGGGTCAATATAGATGGTGCCGAGGTGTTTCGCGATCATCCCGTCAACTTGCTGAGGCTGTTTCACATTGCCAATCAGAAAGGGGTAGACATTCACCCCGATGCCCTGCGGTTTGTGACGCGCGGCCTGTCGCTTATTGATGACAAGCTTGTGAACGATCCGGAGGCGAATAAATTGTTTCTTGATCTTTTGAGTTCGCGAAAAGATCCTGAGCGCGCACTGCGGCAGATGAATGAAGCAGGCGTGTTTGGCGCGTTTGTGCCCGACTTCGGGCGAATCGTGGCCAAGATGCAATTCAACATGTATCACCACTATACGGTCGATGAACATTTGATCCGCGCCGTCGGACATTTGGCCAAGATCGAGCGCGGTGAGTACAAAGAGGAGCATCCTCTCGCGAATGAAATCATCCACAAGGTCCTGTCGCGCGAAGTTCTGTATGTGGCCATGCTGTTGCATGATATCGCCAAGGGCCGTGAAGGGGATCACTCCGAAGCTGGAGAGGATGTCGCGCATACGCTGTGTCCGCGCCTGGGTTTGACTCCAGCCGAGACGGAGACAGTTGCCTGGCTGGTGCGCAACCATTTGGTGATGAGTGATGTCGCGCAGAAACGTGATCTCTCGGATCCCAAAACCATCAGAGATTTTATTGCCGTTGTTCAGTCTCCGGAGCGGCTTCGCCTTTTGTTGTGCCTCACTGTCGCCGATATCCGGGCGGTTGGTCCCGGGGTGTGGAACGGATGGAAGGGGCAGTTGTTACGCCAGCTTTACTACGAGGCTGAGGCACAAATGCTCGGCGGCTTTAGTGCCAGTGCACGGCCGCAGCTGGTCGCGCGCGCAAAACAGGAGTTTTCGCAGCGCCTCGCCAATTGGAGCGACGAAGAGCGAGAGCGTGCACTGGCGCGTCATTACGATGCGTATTGGCTGGCGCTCGATCCAGACACACATCAAACACAAGCCGAGCAGGTGCGGGCTGCAGAAGCCGCACAAGACGGTTTGAGCATGGCGGTGAAGACCGATGCGTTTCGTTCGGTCACCGAACTGTCAATATATACGGAAGATCACCCCGGGCTATTTTCGCAGCTCACGGGTGCTGTCGCCATGTGCGGCGCCAACATTGTCGATGCAAAAATCTTTACAACCACGGACGGCATGGCGCTTGATTTGTTTTCGATACAAGACAGTCAGGGGCAGCCGGTCACAGACGCCCGGCACATTGAGCGCTTGCGGCAAACGGCAAAGCGGGTTCTCAACGGAGAAATCGTGCCCCGAAGCGTGATCGACGCGCGGCAGGTCCGGCGGCGGGAAGAGGCGTTTCGTGTCGAGCCACAAGTGCTGATGGACAACAACGCGTCTGATTCGTACACGGTGGTTGAAGTCAATGGGCGGGATCGGCCTGGACTGCTCCATGATCTGACAAGAGCCTTGTTTGTTTCGAGGCTGTCTATCCATTCAGCGCAAATCACGACCTATGGCGAGAGGGCAGTTGACGTATTTTACGTGAAGGATGTTTACGGGCTAAAGGTCACGCACCCGCAGCGCATCGATGAAGTCAAAATGCGTGTGCTCGAAGCCCTGGGAGATGGCGGGGTCCGGGTGCAAAGGCGGGGGCGCCTGCCTGCCAAAGGTTAAGTGCGGGGCTGTTGCTCTTGCTGCACAAGGCCAAAGTGGAGCATAAGGCGCCGGAGTTGGTTATATACGGAATTGGAACATCGGCGATGAGTGGCGCACACGAGAATCTGGTTTTTTCAGGTATGCAGCCGACCGGCAATTTGCATCTTGGCAACTATCTGGGTGCGATCCGAAACTGGCTCAAACTGCAAGAACAATTCCGCTGCGTTTATTGCATCGTGGACATGCATGCCATGACCATGGACTACGATCCGAAACAGTTGGCGCAAGCGACGCGCGAAGTGGCCGCTGCATATATTGCAAGCGGGGTCGATCCAAAACGGTCCATCGTTTTTGTGCAAAGCCAAAACAGCATTCATGCGGAACTTGCGTGGATTCTCAATTGCGTGGCTCGTGTCGGGTGGTTGAACCGCATGACGCAATTCAAGGACAAGGCTGGGAAAAACCGTGAAGCGATGAGTGTGGGGCTTTATACGTACCCCGTGCTGATGTCGGCAGATATTCTGGCATACAAAGCGACGCACGTGCCGGTTGGTGATGATCAGAAGCAGCATGTCGAACTGGCGCGGGATATTGCCCAGAAGTTCAACAATGATTTCAGCGTGGCTGATTTCTTTCCGTTGCCGGAACCTATTATCACCGGTCCGGCAACGCGGGTGATGAGTTTGCGCGATGGCAGTGCGAAAATGTCAAAATCGGACGCGTCGGACTATTCGCGAATCAATCTGACTGATGACGCCGACACGATCGT
>VFKO01000453.1 GCA_009885515.1 Rhodobiaceae bacterium
CCGCCCGACGACGGCCCTTTCAGCGCCACACTCACCGGACGCGCCAACAGCCGCGAGGTGAGCGCCAGATAAAGCACCCGCCCATTGCGCTGCTCCCCCGCCACCCCCAACCCATCCATGCTGCGGTCAAACTCAGCCAGAATATCCGGCACCAGCGCCAGCGTGGGTGGTGCGTCTTCCGTCAAATCCATTCAATCCTCCTGTTCCAGACAGTCTCGTTTCCAGTAACTCCGCCTTATAAACCAGAGAGAAAACAAAACAAGAACAAAATGTCGCAGCCCCGGAAGCTAGGTGTCTTCCCCCGCGTGCGGGGAATTACCTGCGCTGCCCTTCGCTACTGCAGGGGATGCGGGCCCGCTGACTCCGCGCCACGTCCCCCCATCGTCTGCAGTGCCAAGTGGCGCGCAGCCACTTGCCCCCGCAAGCGGGGGAAGAGAACGGCTTTTGTGTCTTCCTCCGCTTGCGGGGGAAGTCCCTGCGCCCGCCGAAGCCCCTTGGCGAAGGTGGGCTGCAGGGGATGGGGGAGCGCTGACTCCCAGGCACATATGCTATGTCTGCGCTCTCAAGCCCCGGGGGATTCGCCGATGCCGGTCAGAAACACAATCGCAGCGCTACTCGTCCCAATCGTTGTTCCCATCGCCCTGGCGGCGGAGGAATGGAAAACCATCACGCTAGGCGGCAATCCCGATTTCACGATTGAAGTGCCCACGGTGGCAACGCTGGAACCGCAGGGCAAAGACTCCGACGAATTCATGTTCCTGCAGGTCCAAACGGGTGAGAATGAAATGTTTTGGTGCCTGGCGCGGCGCTTCGACTATCCCAAAGGCCGAACGCTAGACGCTTATACCAAGGCGCTCGCCACAACGCGCCGCGCTGTATTCTGCAATCATGAAGGCGCCAAAGACTGGGAACTCCTGACCTCCGAGTCCTTCATCCACAACGGCCTGCAAGCCGCGACGTGCGCGTCAGTTTACACTGACCCCAAGGACGAAAAGCGCCCCGGCCACGTCAAAAGCCAAATGCTCATTGCCGCCCCAACCGGAATGTATCAGCTCACCTGCACCGTCGAAGACGAAAGCCTTTTTTACGCAGGGTTGAGCTGGAAACATTTATGGCGAGACTACATCGCCCGCATGCAGAAAGGCTTCCATCCGCCCGGGAACCCGCAATAAGACTCGTCCTGCACGCCGCAGGCCAATCCGCACAACAAAAAAGGCCGACGTTTCGCGCCGGCCTTCGTGTTCCAAATTGAGCGCAGACTAGCCGCCGCCGCCCTTGCCGGGGTGATCGTCCTTTGAAGGATGATCGTCGGCCCCCGGATGATCGTCGAGCTGCCCGGGAGGCTCGCCCAATTCCTCGGGCCGGCCATGATCGTCTGCGGGTTCCTCCTCGGCCGTGGCGCCGGGATCGGTTTCCTCGCCCGCCGGATCGTCCTCACCGCGTGGATCGGCGCCGGGTATGCCGTCGGCGTTCGGATGGTCGCTGCGGCCATTGCCGGAGAGTGCTGCTTCGCCCGCCCCCGGAACTACCTCTTCCGGCTCCTTGTTGGCGTTCGCATTACGATTGAGCACGGCCTTCTGATAGCCGGGATTATTCGCCAGCGCCGTCTCGCGCAACAACTTGGCGGCGTCTTTGCGCGGGCCCTCGACGTTTTTCAGATCGTGGGCAACGACGCGCACGAACGTGCCGGGACCTACATGCGCGTCAACTACTTCCTCTACCGGCGGGACCGGATCGGTCGGCGGCACGGGATCGGTTGGCGGAACCGGATCAGTCGGCGCGGGGTCCGTAGGCGCCGGATCGACCGGAGCGGGATCTGTTGGCGCCGGATCGACCAACGGCGGCGGATCGGTAGGCGTACCGCTATCCTGTGCGATCGCGACCGTAACCGCGAAAACTGAACCGGCAAAAAGCGTTGCAAGCACACGGAAATTCATCGATGACCCCTCAAAAACAAACACAAAGCGGCCCTCACCGCCATCCGTTCAAGTTAGCGGCTTTCCTGCCGCCGTCCACCGACCCAGGCGAATATTTATCCACAGCCTCAACGACAAGTTGTGGTCCTCTCTCCCGCAAGGGGCGAGGAAGAGGGGACGCTTTTTCAACTATCGGGACTTCCTCTCTCCTTGCGGGAGAGGGTCTTTTTTGCTCTTCGCAAAAAAGGGTGAGGGGACACCGCGCGCGGTTTCACCCCTTCGCCGGCAGCGCCCGCTGGTTATAGAGCATTTTGCGCAAACGGTCCTGCTCGTCCTTCGACAGTGACGCGACATCGACCGACAACTCACTCCCCACCGCCATGCCGCGCACGACAGCCGACCGCTCGGCCAGTTCCGCCATCCAGCGCTTCACATGCTGGAACTCTTCGATGT
The DNA here is from genome assembly GCA_009885515.1 of Rhodobiaceae bacterium. Lineage (GTDB taxonomy): Bacteria > Pseudomonadota > Alphaproteobacteria > Micropepsales > Micropepsaceae > SZUA-430. The sequence continues at coordinate 2,370 of VFKO01000453.1, forward strand.
CCTGACCGAAGCCGCGAAAATTGACGCTCCACGGATAGCAGATCATGTCGGCAATCGTGTACTGGTCGCCCGCGAGATAGGGGTTGTCATAAAGCCGGTTGTTGAGCACCCCGTAAAGCCGGTTCACCTCATCGCCAAAGCGGCGCACGGCATAGGATTGATCGCGCTGGCTGTCCTTCAGGCGCCTGAAGTGCCCGCATTCGCCAAACTTCGGCCCCTGGTTCGCCATCTGCCAGACGACCCATTGTGTCACCTCATATTTCATGCGCGTCGCCTGCGGCCAGAACTTCCCCGCCTTCTCCGCCAGGTACATCATGATCGCCCCGGATTCGAACACCCCGATCGCCGCCCCGCCGCCCTTGGGCGCATGATCGACAATCGCGGGCATCCGGTGATTGGGGTTGAGCTTGAGAAACTCCGCCTTGAATTGATCCCCCAACCCGATATTGAGCGGGATCATCCGGTAAGGGATCTCAGCCTCCTCGAGCAAAATAGTAACTTTCCGGCCATTCGGCGTCGGCCAATAGAAAAGATCGATCATGGGGCGCGGGGACCTTGGGGGTGAGGGTGGTCGAATGATACTCCCATCCGCGAAACAAGTAACAGTATTTCACACGAAGCAACGAAGAAACGAAGAAACGAGTCAAGTATTCCCACTTCGCGCCGCAGGCAATTCTATACTGCTTCGTTCCTTCGTTGCTTCGTGTGAATCTTTTTACTGAGGCGTCACCCCGGGTACCGGGCCATCAAACCCCAGCAGCTCAAACCCTCCCGCCTCATTTTCCACCAACCGCACCACGCGTTTCGCGCAGGCGCCACGGATGCGTTCGGCGAGCGCCGGAGCGGGCACACTCACCACCGTCCCAGCAGCGCAGCGCGCGCCCACCGTGCCTGCAAGCCGCTCGGCGCCGGGCGCGCAGTAGAGCCCCGTGCCGTCCGCCTGCACCGCAAAGCGCACGCCG
>VFKO01000469.1 GCA_009885515.1 Rhodobiaceae bacterium
CAAGGGTGATGCTCGCACTCTACGCGGTTTGTGTTTTTCCCAGCGTTTACGGCTACGGCGGCACCTACGACAAGAGCACAATCTCCAAGACAGCGCGCGTGGTAGTCACAATCGAGTACAACATCGAGCGGTAAAGCGCAGCGCGACGGCTTGCAGTCCGCGTTCGACCTTGGCAGGTTGCCCGTTCTTCGCCTTCCGCGACCAGAGACTCTGTCCATGAAACTTCCGCCGCTTTCTCCGCAACCTCCCGACACGCCTTGGCCCACGCAGGATTGGCCGCTCGGCGAGCTCCGCCGCGTCGATCACGCGGCCTTCGACGCTCTCGTCGCCGAAGCGTTTGCCACGAAGATGACGGCGACACTGGGTGAGACGCATGCTTTGCTGGTCGTGCAGGGCGGGCGCATCACGTTCGAACGCTATGGCGAAGGCTTCGATGCCGCGAGCACGCATCATTCCTGGTCCAAGGCCAAGAGCATCACGCACGCGCTGGTAGGCTTGCTGGTAAAGGACGGCAAGCTTGACATCCAGGCTCCGGCCGGTGTTCCGGAATGGGCGGGCGATGCGCGCTCGGCGATCACGCTCGATCAGCTGCTGCGCATGTCAAGCGGGCTCAAATTCAGCGAGGACTATGCCCCCAGTGGGGGCTCGTCCGACGTGATTGCGATGCTCTTTCAGGAAGGCAAGGACGACGTTGCGGCCTATGCGGCGGCGCAGCCGTTGGAGCACGCACCGGGGACATATTGGTCCTATGCCAGCGGGACGACCAACATCGTCAGCCGGATCGCCTCGCGGGCGCTTGAGTCCCATGGCCCCGATTTCGAGCGTTTCATGCGCGCGCGGTTGTTTGAGCCTCTCGGGATCACCTCGGCTATTCCCAAATTCGACAAAGCGGGTACGTTTATCGGGTCGAGTTTCTGCTTCATGACCGCGCGCGATTTTGCCCGTTTTGGGTTGCTCTATCTGCGCGACGGCATGTGGGAGGGGCGACGCCTCTTGCCGGAAGGTTGGGTCGACTACGCGCGCCGGCCCACGTTCCAGCAGGCGGGCGTCGAGAGCAATCGCTACGGCGCGCACTGGTGGCTGGACTTTGCTGGCCCAGGCTCGTTTTCCGCCAACGGCTATGATGGCCAATACACAATCATCGCGCCCGGCCGCGACCTCATCATCGTACGCCACGGGACAACGCCGCTCGCACTCAAGGACAATCTGAAGGACTGGCTCGGCAAGCTCGCTGCATGTATTGCGTGAGGTACTGCTCCCTCACCCGCGCGCCACCAAATCCTTGCTGTACGTCAGCGACGACAGCCAGAAGCATGCGGCGGCCGGGATGAAGACAAGCGCCGTAACCGCCATCGACTGGCGCAGGCCCTCGCCGTAGGCGGCGGCGCAGATTGTCCTCTGGGCCTCGGGCATTTGGGCGAGCAGCTCTTTCGAGCGGCACATGGCGTTGGTGAGCGTGCCCTCCATGCCGTGCTGGGCGAGCTGCATACTCATGAACATGTCGCTGAGCCAGCCCACGATCAAGGGGCCCAGTCCGTTACCGATCAGGGCCACAATCAAAAGCAGGATCGCAATCGCCGAAGCGCGCGAGCGCGTCGAGACCACGCCTTGGCCGATCGTGTATTGCGCACCCAGATACGTGAAGTGGAGGGTTGCAGCGATGCCCCAAAGCACGAGCCCAACGTCGAAGATGCGTGCCGTGGGCGTGAAGAAGCCCAGCTGGTAGAAGGGGATCGACAACAAAAGGCCCAAGGCCGGAAGCCAGGCCACAGCGGTGGGATAGCGCGGCGATAGTTTCTCGGTCGCATAGCCGCCGATGAACGTGCCGGCCGCCGCGCATAGCGACAGCGGCACACCGAACTCCAGGGCGAATTGTCCGGGGCTGATGCCGTGGATGCGCTGCGCCATGGGCGCTTGAAAGCCTGCGAGGCCGTAGCCGACGAGCGCGGTGAGGGCGGCCCCCATCGCCATGACCCAGAAGGTGGGTTTGGAAGCCAGCTCGCGCAATGTTTCGCGAAGGCCCGCGCCGGCGCGGCGCTCCATCGCCGGCGGATCGGAAAAGCCGCGCGGCGGTTCCTTGATGGTGAAAAGTACGATGAGCGCCACGATCAGCCCCGGCGCGCCGATCACGACGAACGCAACGCGCCAGCCCTCGACATTGGCCCAGTCAATGGGGAAGAGAGCCGCCATACCGTAGGTTTGCAGCCACTGCTCGACAGCCGTGCCGCTAAGGCCAGTTGCGATCGGGCCGCCGAAGGCGTTGGCCAAGGCAGCGCCGATGGTGACACCCATGGCATAGATGCCCAGCGCGTTGGCGCGGCTGCCCGGTTTGAAATAGTCGCCGATGATCGAGTTTGCAGGCGGCGTGCAGCCGGCCTCGCCGATGGCAACACCGATGCGCGCGACCAGCAGGAACATGAAGCTGGTGGCGAAACCGCAAAGGGCCGCCATCAGCGACCAGATCGCGATGCACAAGGCGATGATCACAACGCGATTATAGCGGTCGGCCGCGATCGCGATCGGGATGCCCATCAGCGCGTAGAAGATCGCGAAAGGCGGGCCGTTCAAAAATCCATACTCGCTGTCGCTGAGGTTGAAGGCGGTAATGACGGGCTGCGCGATGACGGAAAGCAGGTTCCGGTCAATGAAGTTGAGCGTGTAGACGAGGGTAAGCAGGATCAGCACATAGCCGCGATAGGCAGGCTTGCCATAACTGCGTCCCCCAGCATCGTCCGCCGCAGCGGCTGTTCCTGCCGTCATCTCCCGCGCCCCAGTGCTTTTTTAATGGCGCTACGCAACCTTGACCGTCACGCGCAGGAACGTGGCGGGGATCGAGGTCTGTTCTTTGTCCGGGCTTTTGTTCTGGCGGTTGAACAAGTCGTCCAGTTCCCGGTGCAGGTCGGCGGCTTTGCCGTTTTTCTCGGCGGCTTCGAAGGCATTCATTGTGGGGCCATAATAGGTTCTGAAGGCCTCCAGAAGCTTCGACGGCGGGCCGGGATATTCGAACGTATAGGTGTCGCGCAGGAACGACACGTCGGCCGCAGGAATCCCCGCGCCTGCAAAGCGCTCGACGACGTTGCTCTCCACCCCCCAAATCATCGGACTGATGAAGCCTTCGGGAGGCGGCGGCGAGTAAGCGGCGCTGGTTTTCAGAATTTGCGCCACCAGGGTCGGGTCGTTGGGGATCCAGTTGCCCATGACGATGCGCCCGCCAGGCTTGGCGACCCGCACCATTTCCTTCGCCACATCGAAGGGCCGGGGTGCGAACATGGCACCGAAAATGCTGACCACCAGATCAAAGCTGTCGTTCGCAAGGTCGCGCAGGTCCGAGGCATCGCCTTCCTGGAATTTGCAATTGCTGAGGTCTTCGTCCTTGGCGCGTTTGTTGCCGGCCGCAACCAGATTGGCCGCGATGTCGACGCCCAGAACGTCGGCACCCAGCCGTGCTTGCGGCAGCGCGGTCGTGCCGTCGCCGCAACCCAGGTCAAGAACTTTGAGGCCCTTGGCGACGCCGATCGATTTGACCAGCGCCTCACCACTGTTTCGCATGGCTTGCGCGATACGCGTGAAGTCGCCTTTTTCCCAAAGGGCTTTGTTCGGATTCATGGGAGCTGTTCCTGTGACTATGATGAAATCGCAGGGCTACCAAAAAGGTTTAACGCTTCGGCGTCAACCCCAGCCGCAACTCCCGCACGCGCTCCAGCAGTGGCTGCAGCGCCTCGACCTTGGCGCCGTGCTCGAAGCTAACGGTCTTGCTGCCGCCAGCGCCCGTCACCGACAAAGACTCCGCGCCACCGTCGGCGCAGTCGGGGCAGCCGATGACGGCGGGCAGACCGTCGAACTTGGTCGCTTCGGCGAGGCGCGCAATCTCTTGCCACTGGCTTGGTGAGAGTTTTTCCGTGAAGCGCTGCGAGGGCAGGGTGGTGCCGCCGCGTCCGCCGGGCTCGCGCACCAGAACCGCCTCGCCAGGCGTGATCTCAAGGCGTGTCTTGCAATAGCCCATGCACATGCCAAACGACGTCGTCGACACCACGCGGGCGATGCCGCCCGCATTCACCGCGTCGTCGTCGCAAGCGGCCAAACCCAGGGCCGCAGCGAAGGCAACAACGAATCCAAACCGCGCGCGCCTGTTCATCACCTGCTCCTTGTTGATGGCAATCAAAGCTTTCGCAGCATAGCCAATGCTGGCCGCAATTGCGACAGGAGCGCGCGCAAAGCTGTGATCTCGCTCAAGCCCTGATGCGCCGCGCGGCGTTGTTTGGCAAGCCGGCCTGGGGAGAATTAAAATAATTCTAAACTAATTGACGTCTGCCGGATGCGGCACTAGTTTTCGCGCCAGTAAGTGGAGCGTTTCGCGCAGAGGCGCGTACGAAATGCTGAGCATAACAGGAGCCAAGACATGACAGATGAAAATAAATGCCCGGTGCCCCATTCAAGCGGCCGAATGAATCGTGACTGGTGGCCTAATCAGCTGAACATCAGTGTGCTTCACCAAAACACGCCCGACTCCGACCCGATGGGGCCGCACTTCGACTATGCAAAAGAGTTCGACAGTCTCGATCTCGATGCGCTGGTCAGGGACCTGAATGCGCTGATGACCGACAGCCAGGAATGGTGGCCGGCAGACTACGGACACTACGGACCCTTCTTCATCCGCATGACTTGGCACGCTGCAGGGACCTACCGCGCCGGTGACGGGCGCGGGGGCGGTGGTCACGGGCAACAGCGTTTCGCGCCGCTGAATTCGTGGCCGGACAACGGCAACCTCGACAAGGCGCGCCGGCTGCTTTGGCCGATCAAAAAGAAGTACGGCCACAAGATTTCCTGGGCCGATCTCATGATCCTGACCGGCAACGTCGCGTATGAGTCGATGGGCTTCAAGACTTACGGCTTCGGCGGCGGGCGCACGGACACGTGGGAGCCTGAGCAGCACGTGAACTGGGGCGCCGAGGACACGTGGCTCGGCGACAAACGCTACAGCGGCGACCGCGAACTGGCAGGGCACTTGGG
>VFKO01000168.1 GCA_009885515.1 Rhodobiaceae bacterium
AAGAAAAATTGAAAAGTCAAAAGCGGAAGAAAACAGTCAGTGCCGCCCCGTCAACCAGCACAGAAGACAGCGTTGAAGAAACGGAAAGCGAAGAACCACTGGCCGAAGAGCCCGAGATCGAATAGCCTGCTCGCCGCCGCCCCGAAATTCTTGTAGTCTCTCGCCATGGCACCGCAAATGACCGTGCGCCGGATGCGCGTTGCCTATTCGCAGGACCTGAAGGCCTGGTGGAACCCGGCGCGCCCGGAGTTCAGCCACATCGTCAACGCCGCCTCCCTCGCCATGCCTTTTCTCGAGCCCTATTTGATCGAGACCATCCGCAAGGCGCGCGCGCAATTCACAGACCCAGCGCTGCTCGAGGAGGTCGATCTCTACATCGGTCAGGAATCCACTCACTTCCGCCAGCATCAGCAATTCAACAAGCGCTTAGCCGATCTCGGCTACAAAGCCGTGCCGCGCATGGAAGCGATCCTGAAGCACGACTATGAAACGCTCGCCCGCAAACGCTCGCTCACCTTTAACATCGCCTACGCAGAAGGCTTCGAAGCGATGGCGCTAACAATCGGCCACATGCTGGTCGAGGACCGCGAGTATCTCTTCGCCAACGCCGACCCCGCCGTCTCGTCGCTGATCCTCTGGCACTTCGTCGAAGAGATCGAACACAAATGCGCCACCTACGACGTCTTCAAGGCGCTCGACGGTCGCTATCGCTGGCGCATCTATGGCTTGCTCTATGCGATGATCCACATCATGGCGCGGACCCGCCAGGCCTACCGCGCCCTGCTGATCGAAGACGGGCGTTGGTACACGTGGTCGTCACGCCTGACACTCTATCGCCTGCTCGCGCGCATCTTCGCCAAGCTAGTTCCGCGCCTGTTGCGCGTCATGCGCCCCGGCTACGACCCACGCGAAGTGCCCGACCCGCACTGGGTTACCGAATGGCGCCGCCTGCACCACGAAGGAGTCGGGGCGCTTGGCGAACTCGACACAAGCAAACTCGCCTCACCGATCCCCATTCCACGCGCAGCCTAAAGGACCATCGATGAACGCCATGCCCGAACGCCTGCGCGCGCTGCTGTTTCTCAACGGCATCGGCCTGTTCTGCTTCGCCGTCTTCGTCGGCTGGCATTGGTTCTTCGCGCTGTTAGGCGAGATTGTCCTCTGGCCCATCATCCCTTCGATCGACCTGCAAGTCCCCGGCGACGAACGTGCCTGGCGCATGGTGCACATGGAAGCCATCACCCAAGGCCTGCTTCTGATGGCGCTTGGCCTCGGCGGAAGATTCATGCTTCTGACCGCAACATGGCACCGCGTTTTCTTCTGGAGCGCCCTGATCACCACCTGGCTATTTACCCTTCCCACTTACTTCCACGCTTTGCTTGGCACCCGCGGTCTGGCGATGGGCGGCGGCCCCTTCAAACCCGGCCTCGCCAACGACCTCCTCTACCTCATCGGCTGGCCGCCGGTCATTGCGGTCCACGTGATGCTGGCGCTCGCGGTCGTCGGCGTTTGGCGCTATGCGAAGGCGGCGCCGGCAGGCTGACAAGCGTTGACAACCCCGTCGGGGAACACAACTCTCGGCCGAACCCAAACTTACTCCATCCGACACAGTGTAACATTGGCAGAGTTGCGCCATTTAATGCATCACAATGGCATCACAATCCGACACAAAGCGTAACAGGCCGGACCCGATCCACCGAAATCGAAAATTCATACACATCGAAAAAATAAGTAAAATACCTATAAGAACACAAATAGAACGAAACCGTGTGGGTGTCAACCCCCCGAAAACGGAAGGTGCCCACTTCCATCCGCACGGTTGATCGAACGGCAAGAAGCGGCAACCATGTTCGGCCCAGCACCTTTAAGCACTGATCTTCGCAACAAAGCTCACGCCCTTCAGCCCGTCGAAATGCGCATCGCAAGTCAATAAATTGGCGCCGTGTTCCAGCGCCGAGGCGTAGACAATCGCATCGGCGGTCGCGAGCTTGTGCTTGCTGCAAATCTCAGCAGCCGACAGCGCGATCTTCGTATTCAGTGGCACGACGCGGCACAACTGCGTGAAAGCCACGACCTGATCCGCCTTGTCCTCGCCAACTTCGCGTGTAAGCCATTTCGCGAGCTCAAGCTGCACGATCGTCGGCACAAGCCAATCTTCCCGTGCCGGAATCATGGCCTGCACCGCTGTGCCGGTCGGCGATGCGATCAGCCACTCAATCCAGGCGGACGTATCGACGAG
>VFKO01000450.1 GCA_009885515.1 Rhodobiaceae bacterium
CGATCAAAGCCGCGCGGGCATGCGCGGACTGAAACCAGGCACCACCCTTGTCAGAGAACGCGATGCCTTCGCGGGCCCGAAAGATGGCAGCTTCCACATCGCCGCGCGCCAGGCATGAGGAGGAAGACACCCCAAGCATGTAGCCATGGTATTCGCACGCTGTTCCCGCTTCCGTTGCATCGGCAAGATTGCGGGCGATACGCTGCTCACTTTCCGCAAAGGCTCCTGCAAGGAACTGTGCGACTGCCAGTCCGTTCGACGCAGCAAACTTTGAGTAGAGAATGTCCAGAGTCTCTCCAATTTCCAAGGCTTCCCCGCAAGCGTGAACGACATCGGGAGCGGACGCTCGGGAGGTGCCCCCGGCTGCGAACGATACATACGCGAGTCCGGACAGAGACCAACCTAGATTTTCCAGCTTTTTGTGTTCACGAGACATCCGCAAACCGCGTTCCACGCGCGGCCAAGCCTCATCAAACCGTCCCATTTGCGCCAGCGCCCAACCAGCCATGTGGTCACCCCACATCAGTGGGCTGTAGCCCACTTGCGATCTGCCCATTTCCGGACTTCCCCCCGCAAGGCTGACGATACGATCAAACGCTTCAACCGCCTGGGAAAGTCGACCATTGGTGAAATACAGGTAGGCCCGCCCGCACTCGATCGACAGCGCCTCCGTGTGCTCATTGCCGTCTGTTATCATGCTCATGGCTTCTTCAGAGAATTCGAGCCCCTCTGCCATTCGCCCGGTCATTCCCAGATGCGCCGCCATACCGGTGAGGGCCAACGCAAGCGAAGATATCTGACCAGTGTCCTTCGCCAATGAGCGCGCTTCGTCCAGACAGTTGCGAGCGTCTGTCTCACTCATACCCAAGCGCCAGGTGCCGTTCGCCAAAATAAAACTGCACGCCAGCAATCTCGCCTGCTTTGACACGGTGTCATCCAGCTTCTGACCAAGCGCTCGCACTTTTTGCCAGTGTCGCAAACCCTGAATGGGGTCGCGCGAGCCCGCCCACTCGGCGGCGCGGCGGTGCCAGCGTACAGCTTGTACCAATTCTCCCGCCTCTTCCCAGTGAAGCGCCAGCAATGCCGCGTGACCGTCAAGGTCTTTTGCATGCGTCTGCTCCAGCACGCCTGCGACTTTCGCGTGCAGGCGTTGACGCCGCGCTTGCAGTTGCGAATTCAGTGCCACCTCTTGGGTCAGCGGATGCTTGAACAGATATTCGGTGACGGGATAGAGCGACTGCTCGTAGACGAACTCTGTGTCCTTCAGCGTCGTCAGTGCCTCGCGCAATGGCGGCGCTTCCATCCCGGTGACGGTGGCCAGCGTCGGCTCGTCAAACTCGCGCCCAATCACAGCCGCTGTCTGCAGCACGCCCTTCTCACGCTCCGCCAACCGGTCGATACGCGCGGCAAGCAATGCATGCACGGAACTTGGAACCTCGAGCTTTTCAACACTGGTGGTCAGGCGATAAGCACCTTTACCGCCCTGGAGCTTTCCGGTCTCAATCAGGTTCTGCACCACTTCTTCCGTGAAGAACGGATTGCCCGCGGTGCGCGTATGAATGGCAGCACCCAGCCCGCGCGTGCTCGAGTCGTTACCCAGCAACGCTGACAGCAATTCCCGGATCGCTTCGGGCCCAAGCGGCGTCAGCGGCAGCTGGTGATAAAACGACTTGCCCATCCACGGTGCTTGATACTCAGGCCGGAAATTCAGCAGCACCAGGCCGCGCGTCCCCGCCGCTGCCGCCACCATCGGCTCAAGCAACGCGGCACTGCCGCCGTCAAACCAATGTAAATCCTCGATCAAAGTCACCGACGTTTCTTTCTGCCCGCGCGCCTGAACCACGCGCCGCACGACGTCGAGCATCTGGCGCTGACGCGCGTCGGGGTCCATTTGCGGCGGCGGGTTCTCGGGGTCGGGCACGCCCAGAAACTCAAACGTCAGCGGCAGGCGCTCGCGCAATTTTTCGTCCAGTAACAACATGCGCCCGGCAATGCGCTCGCGCGCCGTTGAGGCGCTGTCCTGATCGGTGATGCCGAAGAACACCCGGAACAGTTTCAACATCGGCAGGAACGGGATCGACTTGCCGTGCGCAACGCCGGTGGTCTGGTAGGTCATCAGCCCGCGCTCACGGCAGCGTTCGAGGAACTCGTAACACACGCGGCTCTTGCCCAGCCCCGCCTCGCCAGAAATACCTATCACCTGCCCCGCTCCGGCATCGGCTTTGGCGAGCGCTGCCTCCAGCACATGCATCTCATCACCGCGCCCGACAAAGCGCGACAGCCCACGCGAGCGTGAAACATCAAGCCGCGTCTTCGACGAGCCAATGCCGTTGAGCCGATGCACATGCATCGGCGTGGCCACACCCTTGACGCGAAACTCGCCCAAATCGTCGAGCGCAAAATAGCCACCGACCAGATTGGCAGTCGTCGCACTCATGAAACAGGTATCGGGCGACGCCAAAGATTCCATCCGCTGCGCCAACCCGACGGTGTGCCCCTGCGCCGTATAATCCATGCGCAAATCGTCGCCAATCGAACCGACGACCACCTCGCCCGAGTTCAACCCCATCCGCGTCGAGAAGCTCAAGCCATGCTCGCGCTTCAACTCCGTCGCATAACGCGCAATCTCATCGCGCAAATGCAGCGCCGCATAACAGGCGCGATGTGCATGATCCTCGTGCGCAATCGGCGCCCCGAACAAGGCCATAATCCCGTCGCCGGTAAACTTGTCGACGAAACCCTCGAAGCGCTCGACGCCTTCGGTGAGGATGGCAAAGAACCGCGACATGATCTTCGAGAAGGCTTCGGGGTCGAGCGACTCGGCGAGTTCCATCGAGCCCTTTACGTCGGCAAAGAGCACCGTGACCTGCTTGCGCTCACCCTCCACCGCCGCCCTCGACTGGCGGATCTTGTCGGCGAGGTGCTTCGGGGTTTCGCGGGGTGCGACTGGGGGTAGAGCTTGAGGCGTGGGAGCGTTGGCACCGACCCACACCAAGATCCGGCCCTGGCGAGCAGCCACTTCCTGTACGTCGACGAGTTCTTCGATCAGCCGGTCAAGTGTACGCTCATCAAGCGAAAATTCTTCAGCAAGACCTGCCAAAGAGATTCGACCGTTGGCCTGAAGCAATGCTTTCGCCTTGGCCACGGTATCGAAAAAGCTCATCGTGTTACTCGTCCTTAGGTCAACTAGCGCAACCTTGCCTACATTGACAAGACCGGTCAATGGTCGACGAAATTGCTTCTTGTTTTGGGTGCATGGCTGGCAATTGACAACACAGCCGATATGTGATACGTACTGCATACAGTCACTGACATGCGAAGCCATGATCCGTTCGTTCAGCAGCAAGGAAACCGAACACATCTGGCAAGGCCAGACGAGCCGTGTGTTTCCACCTGACATGCAGGATCGGGCATTTCGCAAACTCCGCCAATTGGATGCGGCAATGACCTTGGACGACCTTTCGAAACCGCCAAGCAACAGATTGAAAGCATTAAAGGGCGAGAGAAAAGGTCAAATGAGCATTCGCGTCAACGATCAATGGCGTATCTGCTTTCGCTGGAACGACGGCGAAGCACATGCGGTGGAAATCGTGGACTATCATTGACGAGTAAGAAAGGTATAAACCCATGGCAACGCTGCGCAACCCGCACCCTGGTAAAATTCTGAAGGCGGAATTTCTGGACGAAATCGGCATGAGCCAAAATCGTCTGGCTCAGGCGATCGGTGTGCCGCCCAATCGCATTCATGCAATCGTCAACGGCACGCGCGATATCACCGCCGATACCGATTTGCGACTGGGCAAATTCTTTGGCCTGTCGGAGGGCTATTTCCTCCGCCTGCAAAATGCCTTCGACACACTTGAGGCCAAGCGAAAGATCAACGCACAGGTGTCCAAAATCAAGCCATATAAGACTGCCGGTCAGCTTGAGCGCGTGAGTTAAAGTTCCACCGGTTCGCATGCAAACAAAAAATGCGGATAATCGCGATTCCGGTTCTACTTCTTCTTCGTATAAATCAAATCAAACGACGGCTGAAACGCCGTGCCACCGTCGACAGACTGTGTGCCAGACTGGCGTACCGTACCATTTGCGAGCGGTTCAAACGTCATTGTCACAACCACGCTCTGCTTCTGCGGCGTCGAGATGTCGTCGGCGCGCATCTCAAGCTTCGAGCCCGTCCAGGTCCCAGTGTAATGAACTTGATCGCCGGTGGCGTCGACCCAAGTCTGGTGCCACTTGCCGTCGGCCTGGTCGTAGACATTGATCGAATGGCCTGAGCCGCCGTTGGTGCTTTTCCAGTTCTCGAAAATAATGCAGCCCGCGGCCAGCAATTCGATTTTGCTTTGGCCGGCCGACATGCCACCCGCTGTGGCAGAGTCATCCCACTCTCCAAGCCAGAATTTAAACTGCTGATATTCAACTCCCTTGCAGCCATAATTAGGCGGCGCCTGGTTGGCACCCTGGGCCAGTGCGCTGGCGCAGCAACCGGCAAGAACCACTGCGGCGGCAACCATTTGACGTAATTTCATCATTCCCACTCCCCTAAGACGTGTAAAGATTATCTCATCACCCAGAAACCTTCTGTTCACCTTTAGTTGACATTCTGGCTCAGCGCACTATGGTGCGCCAAAATGCTGATCGCGTGATTTGAACGCGGAGCATGACCGCATGCGGTTGGTAAGTCCTGCGAGAGGGGGCGTTCCGGCCTTGGAAAACACAACGCACTCTCGTTTGGAGTTAGTTAAAGTCTAATGTCGTTTGAAAGTCTCGGCCTGAAGGCCGAATTGCTCCGCGCTATCGCGGATTCCGGTTACACCACGCCCACCCCGATTCAGGAAAAAGCGATCCCCGTCGTTCTTGCCGGCAGGGATGTCATGGGCATCGCCCAAACCGGGACCGGCAAAACCGCCGGCTTCACCCTGCCAATGATCCAACGCTTGGCCTCAGGCCGGGCAAAGGCGCGCATGCCGCGCTCTCTGATTCTGGAGCCGACACGCGAACTCGCGGCCCAGGTGTCCGAGAGCTTCGAAAAATACGGCAAGCAGCACAAGCTGACGATGGCGCTGCTCATCGGCGGCGTGTCCTACGAAGAGCAGGACATCAAAATCATGCG
>VFKO01000401.1 GCA_009885515.1 Rhodobiaceae bacterium
ACCTTGCCTATCTCGGCACCCGCTTCATCGCTACCACCGAAGCCAACGCTGATCCACGCTACAAACAGATGTTGGTCGACACGATGGCCAACGACATCGTCTATTCGAATCTGTTCACCGGCGTGCACGGCAATTATTTGGGCCCATCGGTAACCGCCGCCGGCCTCGACGCTACGAACTTGCCCGCAGCCGACAAATCAAAAATGAATTTCGGCTCCGGTGGCAACATGGAAAAGAAAGCCTGGAAAGACATCTGGGGCGCAGGCCAGGGCGTCGGCCAGATCCATGACATAGAACCTGTCGCCGACGTAGTGGCGAAACTCAAACGCGAATACGACGAAGCCAAGCGCAGGTTGGCGGCATAAGCAGAAAAAGATTCACCACAAAGGCACAAAGAACACGAATAAGGCACCAAGAGAAAATCTCGTCTTCGTGACTACTTCGTGTTCTTTGTGCCTTTGTGGTGAACCTATTTTTTTTACCGCTGCGGTGTATGAGCCGCGTTCCGGCGCCTGAGCATTTCCACTGCCAGCAACAACAGCGACGAGAAGATAATCAGAATCGTCGCCACCGCTAAAATCGTAGGGCTGATCTGCTCGCGAATGCCCGACCACATCTGACGCGGGATCGTACGTTGTTCCGGGCCGCCCAGGAACAGCACCGTCACCACTTCATCGAAGGACGCCGCGAATGCAAACAACGCACCCGAAATCATACCCGGCGCCACCAGCGGCAATGTCACGCGATAAAACGCCGTCATCGGATTGGCACCAAGGCTCAACGCCGCCTTGATCAGATTGCGATCAAACCCCGACAGCGTCGCGGTCATCGTGATGACAACGAAAGGCACGCCTAACGCGGTGTGCGCGAAAATGATGCCAAGCGTCGTCTGCGCCAGGCCGACGCTTGAATAAAAGAAATACATACCCGCCGCCGCAATGACGATCGGCACGACCAGTGGTGAAATCAAAAGCGCCATGAAGAAGTCGCGGTACGGCATGTTGCTGCGTGCCAGACCGATCGCAGCCAGCGTGCCCAGCACCGTCGCAAGGGCCGTTGAAGCAATTGCAATAATCAGGCTATTGCCCATTGCTTCCAACCATTGCGGGTTGTCGATGATGTCGCGATACCAGCGCAACGAAAACCCGTCAGGATTCAGCGTCAGCATCTTGTCGGTGAACGAAAAATAGGGTTCGGCGTTGAACGACAACGGCACAATCACGAACAGCGGCGCCAGCAAAAACACCAAAACGCCAATCGCGTATCCGCGGTTAACTCCAGCTTCAACGTTTTGCCAACGGAATGTTTTCTTCGGCTGCGCCATCTAGCCCAGCCTCAGCCGGTTCAAGCCGACAACGCGCGCATAAAGTATGTACAGCACCACCACGCCGCCCAGAAGAATCCCGCCAAGCGCCGCCGCCAAACCCCAGTTGAGCGAGGTCTTCATATGGAACTCGATCATGTTGGAAATCAGTTGGCCCGTGCGCCCGCCCACCAATGCCGGTGTAATGTAATAGCCAAGGGCCAGAATGAAGACGAGCAAGCCCCCGGCAGCGGCCCCCGGCAAAGTCATGGGAAAGTACACCCGCCAGAATGCCGTCCACGGACTGGCACCCAAAGAAATGGCCGCGCGCGTCAACGCCGGTGGCACCGACAGCATCACGCTGTAGGCGGGAAGCACCATGAACGGCAGCAGAATATGCGTCATTGCAATCAGCGTGCCCGTCATGTTGTGGATGAGGTCCAGCCGTTCGCCACCAAACGCCGCCAAAGTATCGTTGACCACCCCATTGGTCTGCAGCAACGCAATCCACGCCGTCGTGCGCACCAGCAACGACGTCCAAAACGGAAGCAGAACCAGAATCAAAACCAGGTTCCGGCTGCGTTCATCCAAATGGGCAATGAAATACGCCAGAGGATAACCCAGCAGAAAACACAAACCCGTCACAACCCCGGCAACCCAAAGCGTGCGAATAAAAAGCGTGACATAGATCTGGTCTTCCTCCGCCCGTTGATGCCACTTGCCATCAGCCGTTCGCGAATAATCCAGCGCCGAGGCGTAGTACCCGGCCGTCGTCGAAGCACTGGCGTGCCGGAGCGCCCCCCACAATTCCGGCTCGCTCCATTGCAGATCGACCGCATTGAAGGCCTGCGCGTATGGGAGTTCAAAAGTGTGCGCCACCCGCGCCGTTTTGATCAGCAATGACCGCATCCCCGCACGCTCGAAATTCATGCGCGTGGCAACCTTGCCGATGGTGCCCTCCAGGTTTGCGCGCTTTAGATCATCGGCCAGCGCCGAATAGGCGCTGAACGGCGGGCGCCCCTTTCCATTCCATGATCGCAGCGCCGCAGCCGTACGCGGAAGCAAGGTTGCGACCGTCGGGTCTTCAACGCTGCGATTGAGCATTGCGCCGATCGGAAAAATAAACGTCGCCATCAAGAACGCGAGCAGCGGCAACACAAGCAGAAACGTGCCGCGGCGCGCGCGCTTACCCGACTGCCTGAACTGCTCCGCCAGCTTTGCGCCCTGATGCGCGCTCACGATTTTCGTCCCCCCAAGTCGCTGCTGCTATTTTGCCAGCCACGCCGCCCAGCGCTGGTTCAGTTCTTCCTGATGGTCGGCCCACCACAAGAAGTCGATCTGAATGGCATTGGTGGAATTCTGTGGTGCATTCGGCATATACGGTTTCATGTCGATATCTTTGGCAAAGTGTTTGCCCACCAGCGGCAACGAAGATTTACGCGCCGGCCCATAGGCAATCCACTTCGCCTGATCGGCAAGCCGTTGCGTATCGGTGGCGAAGGCAATGAACTGCAACGCCGCGTCAACCTTGCCCGAACCCTTGACGATGCCCAGCACGTCAAGCTCTTGCAATTGTCCATCCCAGATGATCTCGAATGGCTTGCCCTCTACGACTTGTGCATCGAAAATGCGGCCGTTGTAGCCGGTCGTCATTGTCACTTCGCCGTCCGCCAGGAGTTGCGGCGGCTGAGCGCCAGCCTCCCACCAAACGACACTGTCCTTGATGGTGTCCAGCTTCTTGAACGCCCGGTCGACGCCGGCCTTTGTGCTCAGGGTTTCATAGACTTTATCGCCCGCAACACCATCGGCGCGCAACGCAAGCTCGAGGTTGATTTTGGGGCTCTTCTTGCGCATGCCCCGTTTGCCAGGAAAGTCCTTGACGTTGAAAAAATCCGCAAGTTTCGATGGCTTCTTCGTTTCGAACTTCGTCGTGTCAAAGGCAACGATATGGCTGAACAGAATAGTTGTGACCGCACACGGCGTAATGCCGTTCGGCACGAAGTCTTGCAGCGCAGGCGTCCCATCCGGCGCGGCGGGAAGCGTGCCGGCGTCGATTTTTTCAAGCAACCCTTCGTCGCAGGCAAGCTGCGCATCGGCCAGTTCCATATCGACAACGTCCCAAGTCACGTTCTTGGCTTCGACTTGAACCTTGATCTCGGCGATGCCGCCATTGTAATCGACGGAATTGATCTTCACGCCCGTCTTCGCTTCAAACGGCTTGTGATAGGCCTCGATCTGGCTTTTGGTGTAGGCGCCACCCCATGACACCACGACGAGTGAATCGCCCGTAGCGGGTGCCGCCGCAGTGCTCTCCGCTGGGCTTGCGCCGTCAGCCGCAGGCAACGTCAATTCGCTCAACTCGTCGTCCATCTGGTTGACGTCTTTTTCTGTGCCTCGTCCAAGCATGAACAGCAGCACGCCCGCCAGAATGACAACGGCTGCGGCGGCGGCGATGATGATAGCGGTCGTACGGCCCATGACAGATCCTCAATTCAGATTGTAAATTGCGTCCGGTACTCTAAGAAACGAAAGCACGCGCAGAATTCGGGTCCCAACTCAACGTAACAGCAACACCCTTGGCCGGCAGCTTCCCGCCGCGCGCCGGTGTCTTCACGAAGATCTCGCTCATGCCGGGTGCCGACAATTTTACCCGCACGTGATCGCCGTGGAAAATGAAATCCTCGATCAATGCCGCAACGTGATTTCCCCCAGGCGCCGTCTCGGCGGAAATCGACAAATTTTCAGGCCGCACGCAAATGACCCCTTGCTGGCCCGGTGTTTCGCAGTTGCCGTTCAAGGCCCGCACCCGCGAGCCGCCGATCAACTCGAAAACGCACTCTGCCCCCTGGATTGCCACGACCTTGCCCGGCAGCGCGTTATTCTCGCCAATAAAGCCTGCAACAAAGGCATTCGCAGGCTGGTCATAAATCCGCGTCGGCGTGTCCAGTTGCTGAATAATGCCTTCATGAAAGACTGCAATTCGGTCAGACAAGGTCAGCGCTTCACCCTGGTCATGCGTGACATAGACTACGGTGACGCCCAGCTCGCGATGGATCCGTTTCAGCTCATACTGCATTTGCTCGCGCAGATGCTTGTCGAGCGCACCAAGCGGCTCGTCCATCAGCACAAGTTCTGGGTCAAACACCAGCGCCCGCGCCATCGCGACCCGCTGTTGCTGCCCGCCCGACAACTGGTGCGGCTTGCGCTTGTCGAAGCCGGACAGCTCCACCATGCTCAGCGCTTTCGCAACGCGTGCCTTGATTTCGCTGCCCCGGATGTGGCGAACCTCAAGCGGGAACGACACGTTCTCTTGCACCGTCATGTGCGGAAACAAGGCATAGTTCTGAAACACGAACCCAAGACCGCGCCTATGCGGCGGCATTTCCGTCAGCGACACGCCATTCAGAAAAATATCGCCCGAAGTCGGTTGCTCAAACCCGGCCAGCATCATCAATGTGGTTGTCTTGCCTGATCCCGACGGACCCAGAAGAGTCAGGAACTCACCCTTGGAAATATTCAGATCAAGTCCTTTGACGACCAGGTTGATCCCGTCATAGGTTTTGGTCACCGCACCGAACCGGACGAACGGCGGCGGCACGTGCGCAATCTCTTCAACCTCAATCGGCGACGGCGCGTGCTCTGGATGATCTGGCGTCTCAGCCGCTGGGACGGTTTCTTCAACCGGATCAGCCACCGGCGTTTTGCTGCGCAGCATCGAGAATAGCCGCCCGCGCTTCGGCTCGCCAACGGGTTCAGGCGCGACCGGCTCCTCCGTCGCGGGAGCCACAGCCGGCGGCTCCTCATCCACTTCAACCGCGACAGGTTCGCCATCCGCCTCAAACAGGGTAGGGGGCTCGACAACCTCAGGCTCGTCAACTTTGGCTTTCTCGATTCTCGTTTTCTTGTCGCCAAGCCCGAACGCCATCGACAAGAGAGAGCGTTTCGGCGCCAGGGCCACACCCACACGCGGCGGCTCTTCCCCTTCGTCGCTTTCATCGTCGACCACGGCAGGGCGGGCCACAGCCGCAGCATCGCCCGCCGCGACCGCTGCAGCGACGTCGTGCTCCGATGTGTTTTCGGCCTGCGTGTCCGCTCCAGATGCCTCGGCGGCATCCGGCGATGACGGCTCAGGCGTTCCTTCGGTAGGAATACCCAGCAACCGTGACCTAAGCGAAAACCCCTTTGACGGAGTTTGAGCAGGCGCGTCTTTTGTTTCAATCGTCATATGCGGCCTGGACGAAACCCGTTTCCCCTACCAAGCGCAAGGCCCCATGATCCTAAAGCCACGCGCGGTTAATGAAAAGCACAACCTGACGGCTACTGTCCCCCGCCAAAAATATCTTTAAGAGGATCGAGAGGACTCTCTTTTTTCGGCTCCTGTGTCGGTGGCGAGGCACTGTCGGTTGTACCGTCTGGCTGGCTCTTTTTTCCCCCAGCCCCCTGGAATAACGTTCCGAAACCACCGTCACCCTTCAAACCATCAAGGGGATTCTTGCCCTTGAGGATGGCATCAATTGCGTTGTTAGCCACGCCCGACAGGTCGGGTTCGTAGGAGAGTTTACTCCACGGACCTTTGATCCGAAAGGGAATTCCCAACCCTGCAAGATCGTGATTCCCGCCCTGACCCTGCGCCGAGGGTACCGCCTTCGGCGCCACGCGATAGTCGGCCGCCTGATTCGCGATATCGACCAGCCCGGCACCATCCATGCGCACAAACGGTCCTGCAAGCTTCAGATCCTTGTTTGCAGCCACGCCCCCCTTGATCACATACGATCCCGAAAGCTCCGAAAAGTCCGTCGTTGCCGAGTCACCAACGGCGGCACCCGTCAGTGCAGATGAAATCGTCCTGGCGATTTCAGCCAAATTGATCCCCTTGATCGTGCCATCGACGAACTGAAAACGTGCCGAGCCTCCCAGCGATTGCATCCAGCTGCGCTGACTGCGGCCGCTGGCGGCGACGCGAACGGTGACACTTCCCAGTCCGGTGAGTTTCTGGAATCCCATCGCATCGGTCAGAAATGGTTCCGCCTCCACCCCGCTGATGACGAGGTCGAGCCCAAGCAGCGAACCAGCCGCCGACTCTTGAAGCGACAACGAGCCTTGCCCGGTCCCGCCATAGAGTTCAAGTTGTTTCAAATTGGTGCTCAACTTGCCGGCGGAAATAGCGATGGCAAGAACGCTGCGGCTAATCTTTAGTTTGCCGACGGTCAAAGCATCGACCGAAAAGTCGAGGTCGGCATTGACAAGCTTCAAGGGCGCGACATCGATTGGGGCATCGCTCCAGGCCGCCACGCCTGCATTGCCACTCGGGCTGCCGACAGCGGCGCTAGCTCCCAGATACGCATTCAGGTTTAACCTGTCGAGCGCGAACGAGCCCTTTACATAGGGCTTGGAATTGGCCTGCGTGAGTTTGAGTTCACCAGAACCGCTCATGCCATCCAGCGAAAGCTTCGCTTTTCTGAAGGCCACGCCATCGCCGGATGCCGACATATCTCCCGCCAGCGTCAGCGCACCGAAGCCTTGAGCGCCCGGCAGCGCAACCCCCATCCAAGTTGCCAGGCCTCGCGCCGAGTCCGTACGAAGATCGATCGCGCCGGTGACGCCGCCTGTTCCTGCATCGCCAGCAAAATTTGCGGTCAAAAATTTGCCAGCCACCTTGGCCGTCAATCCGCTTTGGCCGTTCCCCGTGAGCAAACGCGGGTTGGCCAGGTCGGCCGAGAGCGTGATCGCTTCTTTGTTCCAAGTCAGCTCGCCGCTGAGACTCATCGGTTCATCGAGGCTTGGCAGCTTGACCAGCGCATTGATCGCCTCGACGCGTTCGGACGCACCGGTGCGTGCATCTCGGTACGCCAGCACACCACCTGTCAGCTCAACATTACGAAAACTGAAATTGCCATGTCCCCCTTGATCCGTCGAAGGGCTTTGAGCGGCTGCGGCCTGTTGCGGTTGCAGCACCCAGTTGCCGCGCCCCTGCTGGTCCACTTCAAGATTGATCACTGGATTGACAAGTTTGATTTGGGTGACGTTCAGCGTACCGGATAGCAACGGAAACAACTCCGCGCCCACCACCAGCGAGTCCATGCTCACCATATCCGAGGCCACCGCTCCCGGCGCATTTGCAAACCGCACCTTGTCGACGACGACGCCAAGCGTCGGCCAAAACGAAACGCTGAGATCGCCATCAATGGCAAGCTCGCGCCCGGTACTTTGACGCGCGGCCTGGATGATTTGTTCCTTATAGACGCTCGCAGGCAGCACAAATGGCAGCAGCAGAACGAGTGCAATCAACAAGCCAACCGCAAGCAACCCCCAACGAATGAAGCGTGACATGGACAGATTTTCCCAGAAGGGTGCGTTTGCTGCATTCTATCAGGAGGCGCTCAGAGTCCACCCATGAAAACCGCTTCGACGGCGGCATGAATGTGGTTTATGAAAAATCGCGACTTCATGCTGCCGTCATCCGGTCGGTCCAGGTTTATTAGCGTCCGCGAACCGGCCGTGTTCACCACTTGGCCATGATGACGATTGTGACAAAACTGCCGCGCTGTTTGCGGAATATGCCGTTCCAGTTGCATTTTTTGGGCCACTCGCCTCGCGGCGGCCGTCAAGCGGCAGCCCAAATCTTGCCGCCAACACGCGTTTGGCTTTCAACAATTTGTAGACCACTGCAGTGGCACTTGTCCCGTTGTCAAATCCACGCAACTTGACGCGCTCTGCATCTTGATGCCCGCCAGCTCAGCATTGGCCGAACTTGCCAGCATGAATCCGGAAAGCTTGATGATCGGCATTGTCTACCCTGCGCTTCTTGGACAGCCAGGAACCGTTGTGCGAAGCCCTTCCGGTTGGCACCCATTTTTTCTGGCACATCTGCAACGCCATCGTGCTGTACATCCTCACGACCATCGCCATCGTTCACGTGCGCATAGCCCGCGCCAATCAAGGTTAGGCGCGTCACTGGTAGACTTCTCGAACCGGCCAGCCGTGCTATAAGCCCGCGCGAAACCTTGCAGGCTCTCATGACCATAAATGCCCCCAACGATCTCAGCGCCGTCTGGCTACCCTTCACCGCCAACCGCCAGTTCAAATCCGAACCGCGCATCATCGCGCGCGGGCAGGGGATGTTCTACTACGACCCGCAAGGCCGCGAGTTGCTGGACGGCCTGGCTGGCCTTTGGTGCTCGCTCGCCGGTCACGGACATAAATCCATTTCGGCCGCCATCGCCAAACAGGCCGACGAACTCGACTTCGCGCCCACCTTCCAGTTCGCCCACCCCAAAGTCATCGAACTCGCCGGCCGCTTGACCGCGCTGGCGCCCAAGAACCTCGACCACGTCTTCTTCTGCAATTCTGGCTCAGAGGCCGCCGACACAGCACTCAAAATTGCGCTCAGCTATTGGCGCGCCAAGGGTGACAGTCACCGCACCAAACTGGTCGGCCGCGTTCGCGGCTATCACGGCACCAATTTCGGCGGCATGTCGGTGGGCGGCATCGCCAACAACCGCCGTGCCTTCGGTCCGATGCTGGGCAATGTCGATCACCTGCCCACGACTTATGATCGCAACAAGCAGGCGTTTTCGAAAGGCGACCCGGACTACGGCGTCCACTTCGCCGATGCTCTCGAAGAAATGGTGGCCCTGCACGGCGACACCATCGCCGCCGTCATCGTCGAACCCATGGCAGGTTCCACCGGCGTGCTTCCGCCGCCCAAAGGTTACCTGAAACGCCTGCGAGAGCTTTGCGACAAGCACGGCTTGCTGCTGATCTTTGACGAAGTCATCACCATGTTCGGCCGCATGGGAACCGCCACCGCCGCCGAACGCTACAACGTCACCCCCGACATGATCACCTTCGCCAAGGGCGTCACCAACGGCGTCATCCCGATGGGTGGCGTTATCGCCTCGAAATCGATCTACGACACATTTCAACAGAAAAACGACTGGCAGGTCGAACTCTTCCACGGCTACACCTATTCCGGTCACCCGGTCGCCGCCGCCGCAGCTCTGGCGACGCTCGATATCTATCGCGACGAAGGCCTGTTCGAGCGCGGCAAGTTGATTGAGAAATGGCTTGAAGATGCCGTCCACGGGCTGAAAGGCGCGCCTTTTGTCGCCGACATCAGGAATTCCGGTGCCGCCGCCGCCATCGATGTCGAACCCGCGCCTGGCGCCCCAGGCAAGCGCGGCCACGAAGCGATCCGGCGGGCCTTCTTCGACGAAAACATAGTGCTGCGTGTGGGCGGCGACACGATTGCTTTAGGGCCTGCTCTCATAGCAGAACAGAGCCACATCGAACGGCTGGTCGCGGGCGTTGATCGCGTGCTGCGCCAACTGACCTGAAACGAAACTATCCAAAGGGGAACTTCAAGATGCTCGTCGGCGTTCCGAAAGAAGTCAAGGTTCACGAATATCGCGTCGGCCTCACGCCATCCAGCGTGCGCGAACTGATCGCCCACGGCCATAAAGTCCTCGTGCAGGCGTCGTCCGGTCTGGCCATTGGCCTGACAGATGAAATGTATCGCGCTGCCGGTGCCGAGATTGTGCCCACCGCAGCCGATGTATTCGCCAAGGCTGAGATGATCGTCAAGGTCAAGGAACCGCAACCCGCCGAAATCAAGATGCTACGCGCCGGGCAATTATTGTTCACCTATCTCCATCTCGC
>VFKO01000186.1 GCA_009885515.1 Rhodobiaceae bacterium
CTTTGCGCGCCCGCGTCCGATGCAGCGCTTCGCTCTCAGGCGCGTATGCGGGTACGCAACGCCACCAAAGCCAGAGGCATCTCCCAGCAAGGGTAGTTCGTACCCATCCGGCCACGCGTCGGTGTCGTGGGCAACGGCTCTTGTGATGATGGAGGTGGCGCCGGCACGGGCGCATCACATTATTGGTCGCGCGGTCTCGTTCGGTAACAGCCGCATCATTTGTGGGCTGCATTTTCCGGCGGACATCGAGGCGGGGCACTTTATAGGCGCCAAGATCGTCGACAGGCTGTTTGGCGATCCATTGTTCCGGCGCGATCTGCTTTGCGCCAAGCGCGAGTACAACACGGCGGCGGCCGGCGAGAAGAGTGAAGATCTTCCCGCCTGCCCGTACTAACTACTCTTTCTTTTCGCGTTTCTTTTTCCTTGGTTCGGCGGCGTCTGCGTCTTCGCCGGCGGGCTCTTCGGCCTTATCAGCAGACTTCGCAGCGCGCTTCTTCTTGGGCGCGTCTTCTGAACCCGGCAATTCCTCACCAGCCTCAGCGGCGGCACGGGCCGCCTGGGCGTCTTCGAACATCGCTTCTGCGTCGGCTCGGGCTTGTTCGGCTTCGGTCTTGAGCACGTTTTCTCCGCGGGCCTGGCGATCAGCCTCTTCGGCCGTGCGTGCGACGTTCAGAGTAATTGCCACGCGGACTTCCGGGTGCAGCTGCATCTTCACCGCATGCAGACCAAGCATCTTGATGGCCTTGTCCAGCACCACCTGGTTGCGGTTGACGGTCACGCCACCAGCGGTGACGGCATCGGAGATGTCGCGCGTTGAAACTGAGCCATAGAGCATGCCTGTGTCACCGGCTTGACGCAAGATGATGAAGGTTTGCTTGTCCAGTTTCCTGGCGACGGCTTCGGCTTCGGTTTTCAGGGACAGATTGCGTGCTTCGAGCAGCACCTTCTGGCCTTGGAAGTGGGCGATGTTGCCCTTGGTGGCGCGCAATGCTTTTTTGAGCGGCAACAAGAAGTTGCGGGCGAACCCGTCCTTCACTTTGACAACTTCGCCCATCTGGCCAAGTTTTTCGACCCGTTCGAGCAGGATCACTTGCATATCGAATTCTCCCGCTTATGAAACGACGTAGGGCAGCAAGGCCAGGAAGCGGGCACGCTTGATCGCCGCAGCGAGTTCGCGTTGCTTCTTGGCCGAAACGGCCGTGATGCGCGACGGTACAATCTTGCCGCGCTCCGAGATGAAGCGAGACAACAGTTTCGCGTCCATGTAGTCGATCTTGGGCGCGTTATCGCCGGAGAACGGGCAGGTTTTGCGGCGCCGAAAGAAAGGCCGCCGTCCACCGGCGCCACCTGCTCCACCACCACTACCACCACCGCCGCCGAAGCCACCGCGGTCATTCTGATCGCCAAAGCTCATGGGGCTGCTCCTTCTTCTGCTGCCGGCTCAAATCCAGGCTCGTCTTCGCGACGGCCCCATTTTGCGTCGCGGCGTTCCTTGGCTTGTTTGGCCTGCATGCCAGCCGAGGGGTTTTCGTCAAGGGCGTCGACACGGATTGTCAAAATCCTGATGACGTCTTCGTTGAGCTTGAGCTGGCGCTCCATTTCGGCAACCGGAGCCCAGGGGCCGTCGATGGCGAAATGGACGTAATGGCCCTTGCGGTTCTTTTTGATCTTGTAGGCCAGGGAGCGAAGGCCCCAGGCTTCGAGTTTGACGACTTTGCCGCCGCCCTGCTCGATGATGCCTTTCATTTGCTCGGTCAATTCGTCGACCTGCGCCTGCGCCGCATCCTGGCGCGCGATAAATACATGCTCGTAGAACGGCATGGGAGCCTCCGTTTAGCTACGGCGCCCTCGCACGGCCCCCATGGCAGTGCGGCGAGCGATGGTCCAGCGCTGCTGTCGGGCGATCTACCCCCAGGTGCCCCAAAGGACCCCGCGCAACGCGGCCGCAGCCGGTTTCAAGAAGGCGCGGACTATAGGTATTTAGCGCTTCACAGCAAGTGGGCATTATGGCTTGTCCTATTTCGTCGAAAAAACGGCCGGTTTGAGCCGATGAAAGCAGGACGAACAGGACACAGGACACTGTCTCAGAACACTGTCCTGTTTGTCCTGTCCTAAAACCACCCCCGTCTGCAGGGCGCAAGGGTGGGTACTCACTCGCAATAAATTTTCGCGCGAGATCACGAGCAGGGCTCCGGCCAACCCCACAGTTTCATTCACAATGTCAAGTGGCACGCGTCCATGGAAATAATGCTAGCACGCAATTGGAACGTATATAGAACAAGTTGCGTGCTAAGTCAAGCCCCTTTTTTGCCCGCATGGCGGCCGCCGCCCAAGGGCGTTCGATCAGATTGTCTCGGCCAAAGCCTGGGCAATCATCGCGCCGAGCGACATGTCGTCGCTTTGCCCGAATCCGTGATGGCGGATGGTGCCATCGCGCCCGATCAAGATGCTGGTGGGCGTGCCCCGCATTTGAAATCGCTCCATCGATACGGGCATCGGCGACGCCTTGCCGGGTTGGTCGACGCCGATGGGAAAGCTCAAACGATACTCATGAATGAAGGCCTCCAGCGACACCGGCGTCATGGCGGCGTGATGCTCAAAGACCGTGTGAAGGCCGATCACCTGGAGGTCGGTGTCGCG
Source organism: Rhodobiaceae bacterium (assembly GCA_009885515.1). Classification (GTDB taxonomy): domain Bacteria; phylum Pseudomonadota; class Alphaproteobacteria; order Micropepsales; family Micropepsaceae; genus SZUA-430. The sequence goes on from VFKO01000186.1 coordinate 2,641, forward strand.
AAACAGCCGGTGGGCGCGCTCGGTCTGCGGCGTGCCATGCGCCACGCAGCCGGGACACAGCATCTGGAAAGCGTGAAGCAGCACGGGCCGGCCCCGCAACGCCTCCAGCGTCAGCGGCACTTTGGTATTGAACCACTGTGACACGGCGATCTCGGGCGCCACGGGAAACGCCTTGGCCAATTTTACCTCCCTTTCATGTTTGCGGCATCACATCGTGAACGGGATGATCATAGGTTACAAGTTGTCTTAGGGGCAGACAAGGGCGTGTTGACTGCCGTCCGAAGTGCACGTAGATTTTACGATGGCGCTCACGATCTATGGCTCGCACAGTTCGCGCACGATGCGCACGCTTTGGATGGCTGCGGAACTCGGCCTCGATTACACGCATGTGCCCTACGCCTACGATGATCCGAAGTTGAAGCAGCCGAAATTTCTTGCGCTCAATCCTGCTGGTACGATCCCGACGATTGTCGACGACGGCTTCACATTGTCCGAGTCCCTCGCGATCAACCTATATCTCGCCAAGAAATACGGCGCTCGCGTCGCGCCGCCGCTCTATCCCGCAACTGCCGAAGGCGAAGCCGAGGTTTGGCGTTGGACGCTCTGGGGGCAGGGCCATCTCGAACCCTGGGTGCAGCGCGATGCGTTGATGCTTGATCTGCGCACAGCGATCGGCCGCCAGGCCGACGCAACAGTCGCAGACGCGCTCGGCGTACTCGAAGGCGCGCTGGCTAGGCGTGCATTTCTCGTCGCCGATCACTTCACGGTCGCCGACTTCAACGTCGCTTGCGTGCTTTCACCCTCGCGCGTCGCGCATATTGAGTTGCTCGGGCATCCCCGCGTCAAAGCCTGGCTCCGTCGTTGCTACGAGCGCCCGGCGGCGGTGGCCGTGCGCAAGCGGTTCGCGGGTTAGAGTGGGGTGCGTCACAATTCCGGGCATCCGCGAACGCCTGGGCTGTTGCGATGCTTGCGGCCGGCATGGATATCAGGTCAGCGTAGACTCATCAGTGTCGAGGGGTTGCATGCGCGGATTTCTTCGCTGGGTTGCACTTGCGGTGGGCGCGCTCTTTGTCCTGTTCCTCGCGCTGGCGGGACTGAATGCGTCGTTCTGGTTCGCTTACACTGCGCCGACGATATTGCTCGCGTCCAATGCCGTGTGCACGACAAGAAGTGCCATGTTCGCAACAACACCAACCGTCTGCCAACGCTCTTCTGCACTGGATGCAGTATCGGTTCGCGAAAGCGCGAGTACATCGTCGAAGATCAGCCGCGCCGTCTCAAAACTCAAGCCGTGCTTACGCTCTTAGACAAGTGCCGGCCTTGACCTTGTCCTCATGATCGAGTGTGCGTTAGCTGCGTGCAATGGAGGAAAGACGCGAGAGCAACCCCCGGCGCCTCTCCCCCAGTTGTCTTTTCTTATCGACCCGCGACAAGGGCTGCTTTGGCTTTCGTGCCGTTGGCGAGCGTTACGTCCCACGTTTCGCCTACTTTGCGTTCGACGAATGGGTTGCAGTTCTCCTGGCCGGCGTTCGGGCCCTGGTCGAGCGTGACGCACAATTTGCCGTCTTTCATCGCCCATTTGCCGGTTCCTGCCTGGCCGTTGGGCAGCACGGTCTTCATGGTGCCGTCCTTGTTGTAGTAGATCTTTGTCACGCCGGTCGCGTCAGTCAACGTCACCGTATTCTCGTAGCGGCTTGCCATCGGATCGGCGGAGGCGACTGCGGAACTGGCGAACATCACGGCGGCGATAAGGGTCAAAGCAAATTTCATCATGTGAGAGTATCTCCGTTTTGCGGCCTTCTCACTGGAGCGCGGAAGGCGGGCCTGTTTGTACAGTGTGGCGAGGGCACGAGTCGATGCGATTTGCGCGCGGCATTCTTCGATGGCGCGAAACCGGACCTGGTGTTCTAACGTGGAGGTTGTCCAGCGACAGTAAGTCTTACGCCATCACTTGCCGAGGCGGCCATGTTCCAGCCAATGCGCAAGTTCAGGCGTGAACACTTCATTCACGAGCGCGTCGTATCGGGCGAGATCCGCTTTTGCCACGACATTGCGCCATCGTCCGTTCGTGCCCTTGTTGAAGAACTGGTTTGATCCTTGTTCCCACAACGCCTGTGCAGCAGGAATGAGTTCGTTTCCTTGGCTTTTCATGGCGTCGAACCCTGCCGCCTGGATAATGGCGGGCCACGTCGGTTCTGGGATTTCTATCTCCAGGAATTTCGCGACACGTCGCATTTCTCCGGCGCGGTCCTTGATCAAGTCGGCGTAGTGGACGAGCAACATGTTCTTGTCGTCGCGGGCTGCCCAATAGCTGTTTTCGACATGAAAGAATGATGAAAGCCGATCACCTTGGCCCCCACCATCCGAGAGCCACTCGTGGAAGTACTGCGCCGGATCCACGGATGTGGGCGGATACGGGTCTGCGAATTTCGGATCGGCGATGCTGATTGCACTCAGCCCTTCAACCGTGGTCTGACGAAAGTTGGCAAGATGATTGTGCAGCGACATGGCCGCATCGCGTCCATCGCGGGCGACATGGACAAACTTCATTCCTTCGTAAACCGGGAGCGCGTCATAAGGCAGATGGGACTTGAAGAACCGGCGATGGGTCTGTGCTTCTGCGGTGGCCATCGTCACCTCAATGGGGCCGAACAACCGCATGTCCGGCCAAGGCGAGAGATCCCAAATCGGTCTGGGTTCCGCGTTTCCAAATACCAGCATGCTGACGATGCGTTGCATCCACGTCGTGCCACATTTCGAATAGGTCGCGATGACGATGTCATCGCTGCGCGGCGCGTAGCTAGCCCAGCGCATGCTGTCGAAAATACGCGAGCGCACCTGTTGGAGCGGAGCCCGGATCAATCTTGGCATAGTTGCTCGCCTTTGCCGTTTCAGCACTTACCCCGGTTCATATCCGCTATGCCGCATCCTGTCGAGTTCCCCGGCTGCGGTGTCAGTGCGAAGGTGTGTCCCGCGCCGCCTTCTCCCGCAAGCGGGCGAAGGGCAATAAATTCCTCATTCAGCCCGCCTTTACCAATCCCGGCAATCCGTCAATGCTTTGCGCATTCGAGACATAGCGTTTCGCCGCCCACTCGTCGCGCGAGCGGTGTTCGATGGCGCGCTTGAGCTGGTCGCGCTCGCCCTTGAATTCGAAGAACGGCACGCCCCAGCCGCAACTGTCGGCAACGCGTTCGATGTCGATGAAGACGATATTGCGCGCCCGCTCGAAACCCGGAAAGCGTGCAAGCTCGGCATCGAAACCGGGCTCGTCGAATTGTATCACCCTTGCCTTGCCGTAAAGGCGCAGGATCAGGGCAGCACCTTCCACAGCGCAGAACATGATCGTGATCCGCCCGTTCTCTCGGGCGTGCGCCACGGTCTCGATACCCGATCCGCCCAAATCGGCGTAGGCGACCTGGGTGGGCGATATCACGCGAAAGGCATCGTAGCCCTTGGGGCTGACATTAACATGCCCGTCGCCCGACATGGGAGCGGTGGCAACGAAGAACATTTTCTGCTGCTTGATGAACGAGATCAGCTTGTCGTCGAGTTGCGTGTACGTGGTGCTCATAAGCAATTCCTTGATGTTTCCGGGGTGCCAGATCTACAAGACTTCGTGGGACGGCTCCAGGTGCATTTCAAACGCCCAGGCGCGTTTGCCGCCGGGGGCGAGCAGCGGCA
>VFKO01000402.1 GCA_009885515.1 Rhodobiaceae bacterium
TCGTGGCGGTGCGCGAGGATGTGGGGCGCCACAACGCGCTCGACAAGCTCGCAGGGGCACTCATCCGCGCAGGACGCAGGGCGTCGGGCGGGGCGATCCTGATGACAAGTCGCGTCTCGGTCGAACTTGTGCAGAAGGCGGCGGCGATGGGCGCGCCCATTCTTGCTGCCGTGTCGGCGCCCACCGCGCTGGCGTTGGGGCAAGCGGAAGGCGCGGGTGTCACCGTTGTGGGCATCGTGCGCGATGACGGGCTGGAAGTCTTCACTCACGCAAGGCGCATCGGCAATGCCTCCTGAAAAACTGGTGATGATGGCCAATCAGATCGGCGCGTTTTTCAAGGCCCAGGGCGAAGCCGAGGCACCCGCCGCCATTGCCGATCATCTGAAGAAATTCTGGGAACCCCGCATGCGCGCCGACATCGTTGCGCATCTGAAGGCGGGCGGGGCAGGGCTTGAGCCGCTGGTGTGCAAGGGCGTCCAACTGTTGAGCGCAAAGCCATGATCGGGGTCGTGCTTGCGGGCGGTGCCAGCAGCCGTTTCAGTGGGCAGCCGAAAGGGCTTGTCCCACTTGCCGGCAAGCCGCTGGCATCGCATGTCAGTCAAGTGCTCGCCGGGTTTTGCGAACAGGTGATGATCGAGGCCGCGACTGGCGTGGGCTACGAGAGCTTGGGTCTTCCACTATGTCCCTCATTACCTGCCTATGCAGGCAAGGGACCGCTGGCGGGGATTGCAGCGGGGCTTGCGGCCTTTGACGGCGACGAGCTGGTGGCGTTTGCGCCGTGCGATATGCCTTTGCTCAAGGTGGAAGTTTATGAGGTGCTGCGGGCGTCGTGTCTGGATGCTGCGGGCGCCTATGCGCGAACGAGTGCGGGCGCGGAACCGTTGGTGTGTATTTTGCGCGCCAAGGTATTGCCGGGCATTGTGGATGCGCTTCGGCTTGCGGAACTTCCGCGAACACATTTGGTGCTCGACGCCTGCGGCGCACGCGCAGTTGATTTTGCGGATAAGCGCGTCTTTCGCAATATCAATGCACCGGCGGACTTGGAGCTTCTTGAACGCTAACGGTAAGGGTCTGGTGTGGAGAGATGATCGTGGACATAAGCGGCGACGCCATCTTCGAGGGAGGTGAAGGGCTTGTTGTAGCCTGCGGCGCGAAGGCGGTTCATGTCGGCCTGGGTGAAGTATTGATATTTGTCGCGAATGTTCTCCGGCGTATCGATGAAGTTAATATTGGGCTTGCGATTGAGAGCCGCGAAGAGCGCGTTGACGAGATCCAGGAATGTCCTTGCCTGGCCGGTGCCGACATTGAAAAGTCCGCTGATTTTTGGTGAGCGGATCAACCAGGATACAACTTCGCAGCAGTCGCGCACGTAGATGAAATCCCGCTTCTGTCCACCGTCGGGATAGGCTGGATTGTGAGAGCGGAAGAGGGTGACGGGTTCACCGGCGGACGCATGAGGGAACATGTGGGCGACGACGCTTTTCATACTGCCTTTGTGGTATTCGTTGGGGCCGTAGACATTGAAAAAGCGAAGGCCCGCGAATTGGGGCGGCGTCATCCGCTTCTGTTGGCATTGATCGGCGACGAAGCGGTCAAACAATAATTTCGACCAGCCATATGGGTTCAGCGGTTTTGATTTCGCCAATGCCTCGAGCGAATTGTCGTCGTTGAAACCTGCGGTACCGTCGCCATAGGTTGCGGCAGACGATGCGTAGATGAACGGAAGGTTTGCGGCGATGCAGGCATCCCACAATTTTCGGGAGGCGCGGTAGTTTTCGCGCAGGATCAAGTCAACATCGGTTTCGGTGGTCGATGAAATCGCACCCATGTGCACGATGGCAGTCAGAGAAGTTTTGTGCTGCCCGATCCACGAGAGAATTTCTTCGGGTGCAATGATGTCGGCGAGGTTCAGTTTCGAAATGTTACGCCACTTGCCGTCGTTGCCGAAGCGGTCGCAGACGGCGATACGTTCGCCTTGCGCTGCCAGATGGACCGCAACATTCGAACCGATGAAACCTGCGCCGCCGGTAATGAGGATCATGGTGTGGGCCTTGCCATGCGATCGACAATGCTTGTCGTGCTTTGTCCGGGCGTCAGTTCGGCCAGCACGATGCGCCCGCCATAGGCGGTGACGAATTCGCCGCCGACGACTTGCTCGCGCGTATAATCTGCGCCCTTGATCAAGGCGTCGGGCCGAATGGCTTCTATGAGTTCAATGGGGGTCTGATCGTCGAACAAGACGACGAGGTCCACGCTTTCGAGCGCCGCAAGCACAATGGCGCGCGCCATTTCCGCATTGATGGGGCGGCCGGGTCCTTTGAGCCCCTTGACCGACGCATCCGTGTTCAGACCCACGATCAGGCGGTCGCAGGCAGCGCGCGCCTGTTTGAGCAGCGAGACGTGACCTGGATGGATGAGATCGAAGCATCCGTTCGTGAATCCTATTTTCAGGCCGCGCGCGCGCCAGGTTGCGACTTGATCGAGTGCCGCCTCCAGAGTCCTGACTTTTGCCTCAGCGCCACGCAGTTTACCGGCCTTCAGCGCCTGGGCCAGTTCGCTGGCGCGCACGACTGCGGTTCCGGCTTTGCTCACGACGATGGCTGCGGCGGAGTTGGCGAGTTCGGCCGCCCCGGCAAGTGACAGGCCTGCGCCTATGGCGACCGAGAATGCGGCGATAACGGTGTCTCCGGCACCGGAGACGTCGTAGACTTCGCGGGCTTCGGTGGCCAGGTGCAGAGCCGGTTTGCCCTGCTCCAGCAAGGTCATGCCGCGTTCGGAGCGCGTCACCAGAAGGGCATCCAGTTGCGTACGCTGGAGCATATCTGCCGCGGCGCGTTCGACGGATTGGTCGTCCGAGACCGGTTCGCCCGCAGCGGCGGCGAGTTCCTTGCTATTGGGAGTCAGAATGTGGACGCCGCGATAGCGGTTGAAGTCGACGTGTTTGGGGTCGGCGATGACCAATTTTCCTTGAGCGCGTGCTGCTGCACAAATTCGGCTGATGACGCGCGGGGTCAGTACGCCCTTGGCATAGTCCGACAACACGACGACATGGGCGCTTGCGAGTTCGCCTTCAAAGGCTGCACAAATCCGGTCTTCATGCTCGGGCAGAATCGGCTCGGCGGTTTCGCGATCCGTGCGGAGCATTTGCTGATTGCCCGCAATGTGACGCACCTTCACCGAGGTCTGGCGGCCGGGCACGATGATGAGCGAGGTGTCGAGGCCGGACTCGGCTTTGATCAGCCTGGAAATGGCGAGGCCGGGTTCGTCATCGCCGATCACTGTGATCAGAGTTGCGCGCGCGCCCAAGGCCGCCGCATTTCGCACGACGTTGCCCGCGCCTCCCAGCATCAAGGTTTCCCGATTGACTTTTAGCACCGGAATGGGCGCCTCGGGAGATATGCGCTCGACGCTGCCGTAGACGAAGTGATCAAGCATGACATCGCCTACGCACAGGACTTGCACATGGGAAAAGTCTGGCAGGATGCTCAAGAGTTTGGCCGGATCGTTCATGGGAACGGAAAAGAGCATGGCGGCGCGCAGGATTCAAGAATATGCGCTGCCATCTCAAAAGTATCTGAGGACGCGCAGTTCGAAGGTATGCTCGCGCTCGGAGTTCGATTCGGGGCTGGCGTTAGCCACATAAGGGAAGAAGCGGCCTTCCATTTCCAATTTCCAGCCATCTGTCAATCGCGTCGAGAATTCGGCAGTGGCCAATGTGGTCTGGGATTCGACGTCGAATATGGCGCCAATGAGCAATGCGGTGTCGTCCTGGTCGTTGAGGGCCAATCTGGTTCCGGCCATGACATCGTTATTAAACACCGTAAACGGGGCAGTGCTGTCTCGACCGTCATGGTGGTACTCGGCGATGAGGCCTAGATCGTAAGTGGACTCAAACAGCTGGTAGAGGGTGTATTCAAATCCGGCCGTTGCCGCAAAGAAGGTGTCGCCCTGACCCGATCGCACAATGGCTTCCAGTTTCAATAACCAGGCATCGAGGGTTGCCTGAAGATCCAGGCCTGTCTGATCGATCTGATCGTAATGGGGTGCAAAGACAGGCCCGGACGGGGTCATTGTGGGGATCAAGCGCGGCTCCCGCCCCGTTCCGTGAAAATGTGAAAGGCCGACGTCAATATCACCGAGGCGCTCTTGCCAGCGAAGGGCGTAGTCGATGTGGCGCTCTTTGTCCGAGGACTCAAAGGTAACGAGATTTTCGTTGACGGGTAAGGGAAGGCCTGGACGGCCATTTGGGCTGGCAAAGGTGCGCTCTCTGAAATAGGGGAGCACGAACGCGCTCCAGGTGCCGATGCCGGTGATGACGTTTAGATTGGCCAGGGGTTGGCCCAACTTGTCCTCTTCGTCGAGAGATTCAACGAGGTCCGACTGGTTGATAATGTCCACGAGATGGCGCGACTCGGCGACGCCCCAAAAGACTTTGCCCAGTCCGATGCGGAAATCCCAATCGCCGGCATTGTAGAGCCAGTTGGCTTCGCGGATGTCCCAATGTGTTCGCTCGCTGTCGTGGGTATCAACACGGGCGAAGGCAATAATGGTCAGCGTGTTCCCGTCGTTCGGCTTCCATCTCAGCTCGGGCTGCAACGCCAGAGATGGGCTGAAAGCATTCTCGTGCTGGCGGGCAAATTTGGGTTCAGCCGGAAAGATGCGGATCTCAGCTGCAATATAGCCCGATACTTCGATAGGGGCCGATTGGGCAGCGGCAGTCCACGCCATTGCCAAGATGACTAATGCTGCCCCACGCATGAAACTGCCCCCAGTGACCCGTCACTCTATCTCAAACGGCCGAGCGCGTCAGGGTCGAATTCCGCGTGATCGACTTTGGCATTCAGCTCAAAATTTGAGAATGACAGCGTTGTTTTCTTTGCGGTCTGGTGATTTTCCATCACAAGCTTGTGGGCGCGCCAGAATTTACCCTGATAGGAACGGTACTCGGTAAAGTGCAGTGTTTTGGAGTGCTCGGACTTGCGGTCGAAGTACTGCAGTTTGCGGACCAGGAATTCCTTCTTATCCGTCCACCCGATTTGCCTTGTGTATCCCGAATTCTCGTAGGTTGGAAAGCGCTCGATGACGAAGCATGACAGCGCTTTGGCTTCGTCCGTCGGGCAGGGTTCGTCGCGCAAATATTTGTAGGTGAAGCGTGGGACTTCCTGGGCAAGCAAGTCTTCAAATGCAAACTCGCTGCCGACGAACGAGCCGGACTTATTTGCAGAGGCGATGCGCTTCACACGCTTGAGAGCGGGAAGGAACAACCACTGGTCATCGGGGGTTGTGAAGTGCGTGAAGGACAGCAAAGCTGTTCCTTGCACATCCGCCGGTGACAAGAAGTAAGTGAGCGACTTGTCTCCGTCAGTGTCGGAGATCAATTCCAGCGCGCGAAGCCGCATGTTGCGCTCGCTTTTTTCGCCCTGACTGTTTGAGAGGATCATCTTCATTTCGACCTTGGAGTCGACCCAGCCCTCGCTGCGCTTTTGCGCTTCTCTGGTGATTGCCAGTCCGCGCTCCTCCGGCGTTTCTGCAAGAACCGGGCTAGCGGCGGCGAGTGCTACGAGTGCTGTGAAAATCAGTTTGCGCATGAAGGTCCTCATTCGGCTGGAGCGGGTGCCAGCGCTTTGTCGCGCCGGCGTTGGTCGACGAACATCAAAAGCGGTGGCAATAGGAAAAAGTCCGCAATGATGGCGAAAGCAATACAGATTGCCGTGAGCAGGCCCATGGCCCGATTGACCTCAAACGGAGAGAGCGACAACACGAGGAAGCCCAAAATCAAGGCCACAGTCAGAATCCACAGGGATGGACCCACGGTCGAAAACGCGTATCTCACGGAATCTTCGGGCGTGTATCCAAGCTCGCGCCGGCCGCGAATATACTTCGACAGAATATGTATCGTTGAATCGACTACGATACCCAGGCTGGTCGCCGTGACGACGGACGATGCCATCCCCAACCTGCCGACGAGAAAATACCAAACACCGAAGGTCATGATGATGGGAACGAAGTTAGGAATGAGACTGATCAGACCCAGGCGGACGGAGCGGAAAGGAACGATGAGGCAGATTGAAATTGCCAGCATTGCCCAGCCGGTGCCGAACAGATTTGCGTCGATGTTACGCTGGGCGATGAAGGAAAACATGACGGCAGGACTTGCGCCTTCTGTACCTTTACTGGTGGGAATATTCGCCGCGATCCACGCATCGGCATTTGCCTTGAAGGCGCGGGTGTCGACGGCCGAGACGACGCCCTTCAATGTGATCGTCACGCGCGTCGCAGATTTGTCGACGTTAATCTGGTCGTTGAGATCCAGACCCAATGGCAACGACATTTCGTAAAGCAGGAGGTATTGCGCCGCAAGCTGGCGGTCTTCGGGCAAACGATAGAAGGCGGGATCGTCCGCGTTCAGGTTTTTGTTCAGCCGCTTCATTATGTCGGTGATCGTGACCACGTGCAGAACATTTGGCTGTTTGCGAGTCCAGTTGGCGAAGTCTTCGATCTTTTGGAGGAATGCCGGATCGGTGACACCGTTGGGCTCTCCCGACTTGATCGAATAATCGACGGTGTAGATGCCGGTAAGGTGTTCGAGCATGAAGTCGGTGTCGCGGCGGAACTCTACGGAACGGTCAAACCAATTCACGAACTGGTCGTTGAGCTCGATTTTTGGGATTTGAAGACCGAGATAGATCGTGACGCCGGACAGCAAAACCGCGAGAGGAATGCGCAGAATGATCACAAAGTTGGCGAGGAAGCGCATGAACCCACCCCCTTCGTTGCCAACCGTGTTGACGCGCGTGCGGATGGGAAGGATCGCCAGAAGGGCCGGTAGGAATATCAGGGCATAGACCCAGGTTGTCAAAACGCCCAACGTGACGATGTTGCCGAGATCGCGGAAAGGGGGCGCGTCGGCAGCGTTGAGCGACAGAAAGCCGATCGCGTTGGTGACGCTGGTCAGCGTTATTGCGCCGAAATTGACCCGCGTGGATTCTATCACGGCTTCAAACCGGGTTCGTCCGAGCCGCATTTCATGAAGAAAATTGTGAATGACGTGCACGCTCTCTGCGATCGCAAGCGTCAATATGATCACAGGAGCAAGGGCTGACGGAGGGGTTAGTGTCATGTGCAGCCAACCGGCCAAACCCATGGCGGCGACGGTTGCCATCGTCAGCACGATCATGACGCAGGCCATGGCGCTGAACGAACGCAAGAGCACCAATGACGTCAGCGCCACCACCAAATACATCAGCGGCACCAAGGTGGTGATGTCGGCTTGCGTGGCTTCACCAAAGGCATTCGATAGGGCGACAGACCCTGACAATCTGATTTCGATTTCCGGATAACGCGTTTGAAATTGCGCGAGCAGTCCGCGCGCCGCCTTCATCGCAACTGACGCCTCAACCGGGCTTTTGTCAGGCATGACCATTGTCATTGCAACGCCGGTTGCGTGGCCATCCGGCGCGATGATCCGGTCTTTGAGCAGTGGCTCGTTGACGGCGATGTTTCTTACGCGCTCGAGTCCTGCCTGATCGAGGATGGATGCATCCTTGACCAAATCGGCGACAGCGAGGTCGTCGGCGGTTGCTTCGGTGTGTTGATAATTCGCAATCGAGTCCGCACGGATCACGAAGGGAAGTTTCCAGCTTTCGTCTGTCAACCAACGAACAGCACCCAAAGTCTTCTGCGTGAATACGTTTCCGTCATGCGGGCGAATGACGAAAATCAAACTGTCGCGTTTGGAGTAGACGTTCTGAATCTCGGTAAAGGCCTTGTACTGAGGATTATCTTCCGAGAAGAAGTACCGGTAGTTGTTGGAGAATCCCAGGAATTGGCCACCGTAGCCGGCTGCGACTACAGAGGCGATGCCTAGCAGCACGATCGGCCAGCGCAGAAATACGATGATCCTGGCAATGACCCATGCCACACGGTCGGTGGAGTTCATCTGTGCTGCGGTTATGTTCGCCACTATAGTCCCCCATGCCCCCCCGGGTGGTTTGCGCGCTTTGACAGCTCAGTAACTTCCCGGTAAACTACACAGTGTAGTGTATAGGTCGATGAAAAAGAGTCAAGCCAAAGCCCGTCCGGTTCCGGCGCTCAAAGAGGCGCTGGACGCCGAGAATCCCAAGCGCAACGCCGTTCTTTTGGCGGCGGCGGAGTTGTTTCTTGAACACGGTTATGAACCGGTGAGCATGGACGCCATTGCCGCCAGGGCCGATGTTTCAAAGCGCACAGTCTATAGTTATTTCGAAAGCAAAACGGAATTGTTTGCAGCAATTCTGGTGGCGCACTGTAACAGCATGGGTGGCGTGGCGCTGCCGGAGCATACGCAGGGACATGATCCTCGTGTCGTGCTGACGGAGTATGGCCGCGTATTCGTGCGTATGATCACGTCACCGCGCGCCGTCGCCATGCAGCGCGTCATCTTCCGCGAGGCTGAGCGGGTGCCGGATGTGGGCCGGATATTCTTCGAGAGTGGTCCTCAGCGTCACATCGCGAAACTTGCCGAATATCTCAAGCAGGCGCATCGAGAGAAAAAACTTACGGTCGAGGATCCCATTGGAGCTGCGGTGTTGTTTATGTCGATTGTGAAGGCGCCATTTCACCTCCATCAATTGTGCGGCTTGCGGGGAGACGTTTCCGATGTAGAGATTGAGCGTTCGGTGAAAAACTCTGTCGCGTTTTTTCTCAAGGCGTTTGCCTAGAATCCACCATCGGAGATTGCTGATACAGACTTGTCCGGTTCGGGGTTTGCAAGTAGCAAGAAATTTCACCGTGAAGGCGCGAAGGACGCAACGAACGCAAATAACGCAAAGGAGAAAGTGGCGGTCGCATCGCGCCGAACAACTTATCGCTCGACGCACTGCGCTCATTTTGTACTATTCTTTGCGTCCATCGCGGCTTCGCGGTGAAATACTTTCTTTCAAGTACCCGGTCTCACATTTGGCAGATACAGACGCTGGCGCTTCGTTCGCGCACGGCTTGAAATTCAGGTTGACGCGGCAAGGTTGTTCTTTGTATGTTCCATGCTTCTGGCTGCGCTCCAAAAAAAGGGCGATGACCAGCTGCGACTTGAAGTTTGAATAGACCTTGCAACCCTGCCCTGGCAGGCGTGGAACGGGTAGGTTGCGTGCGAAATCTGACGGGGCGCGCACCCTACGCTTCGGCCCTGGCTTTCGACGACTGCATGCATACATGTTGATTTTTCATGTGGTTTTTCAGGGCTTAACAGATTGACATATAACGGTCTTTTTCCCTTATATGCACGTATGGATGCGTTTGTATATACACAGACCATCTGTCGATTTTGCGCCAGTCAAATGGTAAAACAGCCCGGCCGCATTTCGCGTCAACGCTTGAGTGTCTTGCACCAACGGCCAGACGAACTTGAGAGTGTGCAGTTGTTGCTGGACACACTATCAAAGCGTCACGAGTCATATCTTCCGGCCGTTGGTATTGCTGCCTACCCTGTGTCACTCAGTTATGATTCCGGGTATTAGCGAAGCTACGGCGTTCTCAGTCTTTCCCGGCGCACCCATGCTTCGGTTTTGTCGAGCGCGCGGACGAAGCGATCAAACATTTCATCGATTTCGGGCTCAGTGATGATCAGCGGCGGGCAGAAGGCGACGCGATCGGACAGTAGCGCTCGGACCAACAGGCCTTCTTCTTGGGCGAAATTCGCGCATGTCTGACCAACTGCCTTGGCGGGCGGAAAATTCGACTTCGTGGTTTTGTCCGCCACGAGTTCAATGCCGCCCAACAAGCCGATGCCTGTTGCTTCCCCCACGAGCGGATGTTGGCGCAAGGAGTGTAGCCCCTTCAAGAACGTCGAAGAGACGCGCCGGACATGCGCCAGGATGTTGCGCTCTTCATAGATTTTCAGAGTTTCAACGGCGACAGCGGCGGCGACGGGGTGGGCGCTATAGGTAAAGCCGTGTCCAAATGTGCCGATGGTGCGGCTTTGATCGAGCATGGCCTGGTACATGTCTTCGTGAATGACGACTGCGGAAATCGGGAGATATCCCGACGATAAGGCTTTTGCGCAGGACAGGGTTTGCGGGTGCATGTTGAAGCTCTGCGCGCCCCAATAATTGCCGGTGCGGGCGAAACCGCAAATGACTTCGTCGTCGATCAACAAGATGTCGTGTTTGGCAAGGACCGGTTGGATGCTTTCAAAATAAGTCAGAGGTGGAATGATCACGCCGCCTGCACCCATGACCGGTTCGGCGATGAAAGCCGCAATCGTATCGGGTCCTTCGCGCTCGATCAGTGCTTCGAGATTGTGGGCCAGGCGCTGGGCATACTCGTCTTCGCTCTCCCCCGGCTCTGCACCTCGATAGAAATGGGGGCATTCGGCATGAGCGATGCCGCTCACGGGCAGGTCGAAGCCTCGATGATTGTTAGCCAGGCCGGTTAGACTTGCGGCGGCCAGTGTGACACCGTGATAAGCCTTGGTGCGACTGATGATCTTCTTTTTGTCGGGTTTGCCTTTGGCGTTCCAGTAGTACCACGCCAGTTTCATTTGCGTGTCGTTGGCTTCAGACCCTGAATTGGCGAAGAACACTTTTGATGAAGTGAAGGGTGCAACTTCTTTGAGACGTTCAGCCAGTTCGATGGCGGGTTCATGGCTGCGACCGGCGAAGATGTGGGAAAATGGAAGTTGGCGCATTTGCCGCGCGGCGGCTTCGACTAAACGCTCTTCGCTGTAGCCGAGGCTGACGCACCAAAGCCCCGCGAGCCCGTCGATAAAGTCCTTTCCGTGGCTATCGTAGATATAGATTCCCTTGCCGCGTTCGAGAATATGGGGGCCAACTTCCCGATGCTTTGCCAGGTTCGTGTAGGGGTGGATGAGGGATTCGACGTCGCGTGACTGGGTGTTGGTCAAGGGCATATTGATGGTTCCGCAATGGAGAGGTGCTTGCTTGGCCATTCGAATGCGGAAGGTCAACCCCCGGTTCAATTCCACATGTTGATCTGGCCGCCTCAAAGGGTTCGTATTGTCGAGCCTGACAGATACCCATATGATCGGTCCAGATATTTTGGAGGATAGACATGCTTGGCTCTATGCAGGACTGGCCCCTTGTTGTGCCACAAATTCTGGATCACGCTGCACGCTTTCACGGAGAACGTGAAGTTGTCACGCGCTCTGTGGAAGGCCCAATTGTGCGAAGCAATTACGGACAAATTCATTCGCGTGCGCGACGCGTCGCCAAGGCGTTGACGCGGCGCGGGATCAAGTTGGGTGACCGCATTGGGACGCTGGCATGGAACTCCGGCCGGCATCTTGAGGCCTGGTATGGGATCATGGGGATTGGGGCTGTGTGCCATACGATCAACCCACGGCTTTTCCCGGAGCAGATCACCTATATCGTCAATCACGCCGAAGACAGAATGATCTTTGTCGATCTGACCTTCGTGCCGCTGTTGGAGAAAATTGCCAAGCAGATCGATTGCGTCGAAACGTTTGTTATTTTGACTGACAACGCACATATGCCGCAAACTTCGTTACGCAATGCCGTCGCCTTCGAGGACATGGTGTCTGATGTCGATGACGATTTCCGGTGGGTAAAGTTCGACGAGAACACTGCTGCAGGGCTTTGCTATACATCGGGAACAACAGGGAACCCCAAAGGCGTATTGTATTCGCATCGTTCAAACGTGTTGCATGCATTGGCGGTGAGCACGTCTGATTGCGTTGGCGCAAAGTCTACCGACACGTTGCTACCGGTGGTTCCCATGTTTCATGCCAATGCGTGGGCAACTACGTTTGCGTGTCCAATGAACGGCACGAAAATGGTGATGCCGGGAGCCAAGCTTGATGGTCCATCGGTGTATGAGCTTCTGGATAGCGAGAAGGTCACCATCAGTGCCGCCGTGCCTACGGTTTGGCAAATGCTGTTGGCGCATATGGAGGCAAATAACCTGAAACTTCCTCATTTGCGAAAGGTGATGATCGGTGGATCGGCCTGTCCGCCATCCATGATCGAAACATTTGAGAAGAAATACGAGGTTGAAGTCATGCATGCGTGGGGAATGACCGAGATGTCGCCGGTGGGGACAATTGGTTCTTTCAAGTCAGGCATGGAAAATTTGCCGTGGTCCGAGCAATTGAAGATCAAATCCAAGCAGGGGCGGCCCATGTTTACCGTCGAAATGAAAATCACGGACGATGACGGGAAAGATTTGCCTCATGACGGAATAAAGTTCGGACACCTTTTGGTGCGTGGGCCAGCGGTGTCGCGCTCGTATTTCAAAGGCGAAGGCGGACGTCACGGTACGGACTCGATTTTGGACAAAGACGGCTGGTTCGATACGGGCGACATTGCGACTTTGGACAGATTTGGCTTTATGCAAATTACCGATCGCGCCAAGGATGTGATCAAGTCGGGGGGCGAATGGATTTCGTCGATTGATGTCGAGAATATCGCCGTGGGCTGCCCCGGGGTAGCACAGGCGGCAGTTATTGGCATTCATCACCCAAAATGGGACGAGCGGCCGCTGCTGATCATTGTCCGAAAGCCGAATGATACAGTCACCAAAGAGCAGGTTCTCAAATACCTTGAAGGCAAGATCGCCAAGTGGTGGACACCTGACGACGTCGCATTTGTGAACGAAATACCGCTGACGGCGACCGGCAAGATACAGAAAGTGACCTTGCGCGAACAGTTCAAGACCTACAAACTGCCGACCGCCTGATTTCAGGCCATGGGGAGACTTCTATGAGTGGGTTGATCGGGCGCTTGGCGCTTGTTGCGGCTATTTTGGCGGCAATCCTTGTGGCGAGCGCGGCGCCGGCGTACCGGCATGCCGGGTTCGACTTGCCGCATGCGTTCGAACTCATGCGCTGGGGAACATACGCCGCCGGTGGCGTGGGCGCATTGGCCGTGATTTGGCTTGTGCTCGCTTTGGTTGGGCGGTCGGCGATGGGCGTAGTCTCTGTTGTGATGGCGTTGGTCATTGCGGCGGGTGCTGCTTACTTTCCCATCAGCATGATGATGAAGGCCGACGGTTTGCCATTCATTCATGACGTCACGACAGATACGGCCAACCCACCTGTGTTTGTGGCGATTGCGCCGATACGTGCCGATGCGCCGAATGGCGTAGACTACACGACCGATCCTGCGTTGCAGCAGAAAGGATACGCCGATATTCAACCGATGACGAGCGACCTGACACCGGCAGCACTCTTCGAAAAGGCGCTGAAGGTGGCGAACGACATGGGTTGGGAGATCGCTGCTGTGTCACCTGAACAAGGGCGGATTGAAGCGACAGACACTACAGCGTGGTGGGGTTTCAAAGACGATATTGTCATTCGTGTTGTTGCGGCAGGCGCTGGGTCGCGTCTGGATATCCGTTCCATGTCTCGCGTCGGCAAGTCAGACGTTGGCAAAAATGCAGAACGAATTCGTGCGTTCATGGAAAAACTGAAGGCGGCGAACCAGGATTGAGCGCGCTTAGGGCAGTTGATCTGGGCATAACACTTCCGGCGCTGGCGACGGATAAGACCTACGATGCGGTCTACGCCAAGACCGTTGAAATCACGCCGTTGATCCGCCGGGTGCTTGCACGCAACCCGAACGCGTTCACGTTTCATGGGACGGGCACTTACATTATCGGGCGAGGAAATGTCGCGATTGTCGATCCTGGTCCACTCATCGACGAGCATGTCCAAGCGTTGAAGCATGCTGTCGCAGGTGAGACGGTCACACATATTTTGATCACGCATACACACAACGATCACTCGCCTGCGGCGGCGCCGCTGAAGGCGGCCACAGGTGCAAAGACCTTCGGATTTGGACCGCACGGAAGCGGCAAGAAACTATCGGGCGTCAGCGTTGAGGAAGGGGGGGACATGGCATTTTGTCCCGACGTTCTGGTGCGTGATGGCGACGAAATCCAAGGCGATGCTTGGACGGTGGACGCAGTATTCACACCGGGGCACACGTCAAACCATGTTTGTTTTGGGCTTCGCGAAGAGAAAGCCTTCTTCTGTGGCGACCATGTAATGGGTTGGTCTACGACGGTGATTGGGCCGCCGGACGGCGATATGGCACAATATCTGGCGAGTCTCGAAAAGCTGATTGTGCGCAATGACCATCTCTATTACCCGACACATGGTAATCCAATCGTTCAACCTCAGCGCTTTGTCCGGCAATTGATTGAGCACCGGCATGCACGCGAGCGGCAGATCGAAGAATGTCTGCGGCGTGGTATGACGGGCATACGCGAGTTCGTTCCAGTTATTTACTCGGAAGTCGACAAGAGGCTGCACCCAGCAGCGGCGATGTCGGTGCTTGCACATCTGCAGCACATGGTGGCGACGGGGCTGGTCCGGCAAGAGACTGAGAGTGAGTATCGCCTGAGTTAGTCGACGCCGGAAATTGCCGGCGCATTCCTGAATTCGCCGGTCAATGTCAGGGTTTCGGTCCCCGCTTTGGCTGACATTGAAAACGTGCCGCTGATGGTATCCGTGCCCTTGAAACTGATCGAGCCGGTAGCAAGGGCTGAGTGGCGAGTGCGTGCGGTCAGGTTGTCCCATTGAATCAAGGCGTTGGCGGCGGCTGGCGTCAGGCGGTGATTTTCAGCCATTGGGGGAAGCTTGATGCTTGCACTGACCATCATGCTTGCTGACATCATTTCATCGGAGTTCAGCAGAAAATAGAGCTCGCGTTTGCCATTTTTGAAATTTGTCACCGAGGCGTCACCTGACACTTTACCTGTAAGAGTGCCCGACGCGGCCGCAGTGAACTTGCCCGGCCCACGCAGGGGGGCGTCTTGCTGGGCTGTCAGGGCCATGGATAAGACGGCGATGAGGGCGAATGCACGGTTTTGCATGGGCGGCCAGTGTGCACGAACAAGTCTTTCTCAATAGTTGCGATTGACAGAGGCGGGCCGGGGTGGGCAACAGTGCGTCCACATATTCTGATGAAAGGAGGTCTTTGATGAAATTTTATAACTCGATGGGTCCAAACCCGCGCGCTGTTCGCATGTTCCTGTCCGAAAAGGGGCTGACCGTACCGCTTGTTGAAGTCGATCTGATGAAGGCGGAGAACCGCCAGGGTCCGTATATGCAAAAAAATGTGGCTGGTCAGATGCCTTGTCTTGAGCTCGACGATGGCACGACGATCAGCGAAATCACAGCAATTTGTGAGTATATTGAGGACACGCACCCGAAGCCTGCACTGTTTGGCACGAACGCCAAAGAGAAGGCCGAGACCCGGATGTGGACGCGACGCATCGACCTCAACATCGTTGAGCCGCTGGCGAATGGGTTCAGGTACAGCCAGGGTCTGCCTTTATTCAAGGATCGCATTCCAACAGCACCGGAAGCCGCCGACGGATTGAAGCGGATCGCTCAAGACCGGCTTATTTGGCTCGATAAGATGGTCGCAGGCCGCCAGTATATTTGTGGCGACCGGTTCACATATGCGGACATCCACCTGTTCGCGTTCTTGGATTTCGGAAAGCAGGTCGGCCAACCCCTCAACGCCGAGGCCAAGACAATTGCGGACATGTACGGGCGCATGAAGGATCGCGCGAGCGCCAAAGCCTAAATCATCTCGATCAAGCACGGTTTGCAGGGCGAAGATCCTAAATCCTTCGCCCTGCCTTCTCCCAGTATGGGTCGCGAAGTTTTCGTTTGAAGATCTTTCCGGAATCTTCGCGGGGCAGCTCATTCTGAAACTCAACGACTTTCGGAACTTTGTACCGCGCAACGTGCGCGCGAAGATATTCCTTGATCTCATTTGCAGACAATGAAATTCCCAACTGCGGTTGGATGATCGCGCATAGCGCTTCGCCAAACTCCGGATCGGGGATGCCGAAGACGGCGCAGTCGGCAACGCCTGGCATTTTCAGAATTTCTGCTTCGATTTCGGCCGGATAGATGTTGACGCCGCCCGAGATCACCATGTTGTTGCGGCGGTCGCACAGGAATAGAAATCCGTCTTTGTCGACGTAACCGATGTCGCCGACGGAGATGAGACCGTTGCGTTCGGCTTTTCGCCGTTTTTCGTCGTCTCCATGATAGGTGAAATCGCTGCCGGTGGTCATGCGTGCGTAGACGTCGCCGGGTTCGCCTGTCGGCACTTCATTGCCCGCGTCGTCCGTGATTACGAGTGTGGTGTCGACTTGAGGCCGGCCTACGGTTCCGGGATGGGCGAGCCATTCCTGAGATGTGCAGAAGACAACGGCGCCGGTTTCGGTGGCGCCATAGTATTCGTTGATCACCGGGCCCCACCATTCAATCATCTGTCGCTTGATGTCGATCGGGCAAGGCGCTGCGGCGTGTACAACGAATTTGAGTGAGGAAAGGTCGTATTTTTTGCGAACTTCTGCTGGAAGCTTCAAAAGGCGTACAAACATTGTGGGCACCATGTGTAGGTGCGTGACGCGATAGTATTGGATGAGTTGAAGAAGCTCTTCAGGCTCGAAGCGCGGTTGCAGAACGACATCGGCGCCGGCGCGGATACAGACGCTTCCATAGGCGTTTGGGGCCGAATGATACATCGGTCCGGTTACGACTGTCACGATGCGCTCGGGCCGCTGGTGCAGGAGCACGCCCTCCAATCCGAAGGCGCGGGCAAGTTGTTTTGTCGAAGCGAGTGCTTGTGCCGGCGTTGGCGGGTTGCGGCGCACGCCCTTGGGGCGGCCCGTCGTGCCCGAGGTGTAAATGATGGCGCCTGGCGGATCGAGCGCTGTGGGGGCGCGACGGGGGAAACTCTCGATCCAGGCCTCCCAATCCTGTGTGCCGGCCGGCACCACGCTGTCTTGCGCTGAAATCTGATAGGCAGCCGCAATCTCAAGCGGCGTGGCAACTGCGAAAATCCTCACGCCCGGCGGTGCTGCTTCTCGGGCCGTATCCATTAAATCTGCGTGGACCACAACAACTTTGACGCCGGAGTCTGTGATAATGTGGGCGGCTTCTTCGACCGTGAAATGCCAATTGACCGGCACCGAATAGGCGCCCAGTTGGCCCGCTGCCATTGCGGTCTCAAAGAACGCGAAGTCGTTGCGGAGCATGATGCCCACGCCATCGCCGCGTCCAACCCCGATTGACGCCAAGGCTGCCGCCGCCCGTTCGACCCGATCAGCGAGGTTTGTGAGTGAGAGTTCGCGTTTTCCGCTGATGAGCTTTGCAACCATTGATGCGCCCTTTGACTAATGCGCCATCGTGCCCTTGCTCATGGAAGGTTGGCAAGTGGCAAGTGCATGGTTGCGCGCAGTCCGCCCGATTGACGATTTGTGAGGGTAAGTTCACCCGAATGGCGCTCAACAATGGCGCGGGTAATCGTTAGTCCCAAGCCATGGCCGCCCGTTTCAGTGCTGCGGGATTCCTCGAGCCGGACAAAGGGCTTCATGACATGTGTCAACGCGTGTTCGGGAATGCCGGGGCCTTCGTCATCGACATGAATTTCAGCGGACTTGCCATCGACAATCATTGAAACCATCGCGCGGTTGCCATAGCGGACGGCGTTCTCGATCAGGTTGCGAAGGGCGCGTCTGAGTTCGCTGGTCCGCCCTTCGACCCGGGCGGGCGCAAGTGCGGTGAACGAGACCGGTTGGCCGGTGTCTGCCAAATCGTCACAAACCGCTTCAATTAAAGAAGGAAGGTCGACGGGCCGCGACGGTTCGCCGGATTCACCGCCGCGCGCGGCCGCGAGCGTTGCTTCGGTCAGGCGTTGCATTTCTTCCAGCGAGGCCAGCATGCGGCTTTGAAGTTCCGGATCTTTGACCAGTTCGGTGCGGATGCGCAGAGAAGCGATGGGCGTTCTGAGGTCGTGACCGACGGCGCTGAGGAGCGCGCGTTGATCTTCGATGAGGCGGCGCAATCGCGTGGCCATGGTGTTGAAGGCGGTGGCGGCGGCTTTCACGTCTTGCGGGCCTTCAACAGGGGCCAGAACAAGCGCGTCGCCGCGGCCAAGTTTTTCGGCCGCAGTGGTTAGTCCTGCGATCGGGCGCGCGATACGGCCCGCGGCCCAAATTGCTGCAATCGCGACGAGGAGCGCTGCCAA
>VFKO01000507.1 GCA_009885515.1 Rhodobiaceae bacterium
TGCGCCGGAGAAGACAGACTCAGACGAAATTCCGGCGCAAGCAAACTCAACCGCAACGGCGCTCGACACTTCGGCTTGCGGATCATCGATTAACGTGCCCGCCATGTGCATGTGGTAGTCGCCCGCGCACGCGACCAGATTGCTGATGCCATTGTCGCGCACGAAGGTCATCAACTCTTTGAGTTCAGCAGGATAGCCGTTCCAGGCATCGATACCCAACATGGAATCCTTCATACCGGCAAACCAGATGCTGCCAAGGTCCAGGCGCACGGGCAGGGCCGGGAACGCGTTCGCCCAAATTTTCCAGCGCGCCTGCGAAGAGACGAGTGCGTCTTTGAACCACGCCTTTTGAGCTGCTCCCAATACACTGCCGGGAGGTGCCAAGCGCCTTGGGTTGTCAATGTCCGTGCCGGGAATTGTCTTTGGCGCCTCTCCCTCGTTGGCGCTGCGCCCCTGATCCAACAGTATGACTGTGTCTACCGCCGGCAGCGCCTGGCCTTCCATTTTTGGCGGCTTGGGTGGCGGTGATTTGTACGACCGGTTGTCGGTCAAGATCAGCTCAAGCGTCTTGCCCCACTTCAACGTGCGGTAGATCGTCATCGAACCAAGTGCGTTGCGGTTGTCGATGTTGGGATCGATCCAATCTTGCTGTGGACCAAGGAAAGGACTGTCTTGAACATCAATCCATTTGAAGTCGCGCGCCGGATTTGCGACGCGTCCGCTTCCCGGCAGTCCCGTCAGCAACGCCGGAATGTATTCAAACCAGGCCTGGTTGGCGGCAACCTTCCGTTTCTGCGCAGGCTTGCCACCTTGATCGAAATAGGTGTCGTGCGTTTGCCAGGCGTCGTTGGTGTATTCGTGATCGTCCCATGTTGAAATGAACGGCCAGCGCGCGCGCGCCGCCTGCAAGTTGGCGTCGCTCAAATAGAGGCGATAGAGAAAGCGGTAGTCAGCCAAGGTGACTGCATTCGTGGCACCGCCGTTTTTGTTCCATGTGGTCGACGGCCAAGGCTTCGAGCCGTTGGGAAAGGGCGGAAAGTACCTCTCGCGGCCATCAGCGCCTTTCAACCATGTGGGGTTCATCATATTGGAATCCCAGCGGTCGCCTCGCACCTCATAGATAAAGTCACCGAGGAACAATACGAAATCGAGTTGCTGGTCTGTGGGCGCCGCCAGATCGTCTGTCAGCATTCGCGCCCAGGCACCATAAAAGGCCTGCTCAAAATTCTGACACGACGCAAATGCAAATCGGGTTGGTTTTTCAACGGAAGGCAAAGGCGCAGTGCGCGTGCGCCCCAAACGTGACTGGTCACCGCCAGCCAGGAAGCGGTAGTAGTAAACTGTGTCGGCGGTATTCTCCAGGTCTTGCACCACGAGGCGCAGCGTGTGATCGCTGGCGATGGTTGCCGTCAGCATCTCATCGATGACGTTGTCTGAGAAATCCGGGCTGAGGGAGATTTGAACGCGGACGTTTATGGGCGCGGTTGAGGGCTCATTCGCTTCGACCCTGGTCCATAATACGAACCCGTCCGGCTGCGGGTCGCCTGAAGCAACGCCTTGCGGAAACCGGTGGCGGCCGGTGGTCAGGGCGATGGGTGCCGCTGAAACCGCGTTGCTGGGGGTTGCCAGATAAGTCCCGGCAAAGCCTGCGAGTGCCTTCAATACAGTTCTGCGATTCAATCGCGCCATGGATGTTTGTTTCTTCCCGAGTACTCAATTCTTGGTGAGGCTATAGCATCTCCTGCTGTGGCGCCCAGTGCAGGGGATCAATTCCCCACAATTGGGCCTTGTGTGCCATAGGAAGGGTCGGCTTCCTGGGATAGTGTCTCCTCCCCCCCCGCAGTGTAACTTTAAGGGCCAGATCGTCTTGAGCAAAATCCAAGTAATTGCAACCGTATCGCGTGCGTATGGCTTTCTGCTCGGCGAGGCCGGGACTATTTTCAGGCTCGCCTGGGCGCCTATCTTGATCGCAACCGGCCTGAACTACCTGTACGGCGGCCAGGCAATTGATGCTGTGTTGCAGGCCAAAAATACTGCCGCCACGGGAGTGCAGTTTGATCAAACACAATTCTTGCTCGGTGTTATTGGGTTCCTTGCAAATGCCGTGGTCATTGTGGCGCTTTTGCGGGTTGTCATCTTTGGCGACAGGAAAACGGGGCTGGCCGTCTATTTTTGGTTTGGTGCCACTGAACTTCGCCTGGTCGGCGTCTATATCCTGTTGGTGGTCGCGGCGCTGGCTGCTGTGGTGGGAGCCGGACTTGCCCTCAGTGTGCTTGCGGCGCTAGCTGCCGCGATTCCGGGTCTGGCGATCATCGTGCCGATCGCGGTCGCAGCGCTCGGTATAGGTTTAATCGGGGCTGCCCTGAAATTGATGATCATTCCAGCGGTCGTGGTGGCCGAGAATTCGTTGGGTGTGGAGCGTTCATGGGCGCTGATGCATGGCAATGCCTTGAGGATGTTTCTTGTTCTTGTGATGATATACATCCCGATCGGAATTGCGGGCTCGCTGGTCTTGATGGCAATCCTTGGCAACGACATGCCACCGTCCCCCGATTTCCAGGCGCTTTTTTCGGGTAAACTGACGCCTGACGAGGTTCGCCATAGTGTGGATCTGTGGCAACTTGGTCTTCTCAAGGCCATGCGCATGCACTGGGCGGAAATCAGTATCATGAATTTCATAGGGGGCATCATTGGTGCGGCCCTGGTCGCCGGTGTCACTGGAAATGCCTACACCGCACTTGCCGGAGAGCGGCACTGACGCGATCACCTAAACGGATTTGGAATATCGATCGGGATAGGGATGCGTGAGCGGATTTCACCGAGGCCGCGTTCGACGGCTTCATCGGCCGATTTGTGAATGAAATCGCGGACCCCGCCCAGGAAGATGCCCTTGGCATCGCTCAACACCGATTGTCCTGCCACAACGTCAAGCACCTCCTTGGTGAATGAGGAAACCACCTGCGCCGCGCCTTCGATGGTGCTGAGTTCGGTCGAGCCATCCTCGTAGACATCGATTTTGAGTTCTGTTCCGCGAATGCCGATCGCCACTGACGGCGTTTGCAGCTTCATGTTCTTCTCGGGCATACTGCCGGAGACAAACCGGAACGCGCCGCGACCAAGGGTAAAGACCGACTTGCTCGAGGCGCCCGCATAGACATAGTCATCGATGACCATGTGGGCATTGGCGCCCAAGGTCAGTTGTGACTTGTCGATGAAGCGCACGCTTGCCGCACTGTCATCACCGGTCTCAAGCTTTTCATTCTTGAAAATCGCGCCAGCTTCGTCGAGCGCAATGCGCGGCGCACCCAAGGGCGTGCCCCAAACCTCATTCGACAGTTCTTCGAGCGTACCGACATTCTCGGCAGCAAAGGCATACGATCCGCCCCAGGCAACACAGAAATGGACCGTTGCCAGCATCAATGCCTGTCGGCGTGAAAGTTTCATTTCGCGGTGCCCCTCATAGCTGCATGCGATAGGAACATATGCCATTCATCACTGCAAAGTCAGCCTCATTTCTGCTTACCCCGTCCGCGCCTTCCTGGGCTTGGGTTTCTGCGCCAGCTCGGCTCGCAGACTCTGGCGCTTTAGCAATGGTTTCAGAAATTGGCCTGTGTACGAGCGCACTATTTTGGCGACATTTTCCGGCGTGCCGGATGCCACAATTTCACCGCCGCCGTCGCCGCCCTCAGGTCCCAGATCAATGATCCAATCTGCGGTTTTGATCACTTCAAGGTTGTGTTCAATGACCACCACAGAATTGCCCTGGGTAACAAGCTCGTGCAGCACATCCAGCAATTTGCGCACGTCGTCGAAATGCAAACCGGTCGTTGGTTCATCCAGAATATAGAGCGTCCGGCCTGTAGACCGGCGCGACAGCTCTTTTGACAATTTTACGCGTTGCGCTTCCCCGCCTGACAATGTCGTCGCCTGTTGACCGACTTTGATATAGCTCAGGCCGACGCGTTTCAGTGTTTCCATCTTTTCGCGAATGCTGGGAACCGCCTGGAAAAATGTGGCAGCATCTTCCACCGTCATATTCAACACATCGGCAATCGACTTGCCTTTGAATTTGACGTCAAGCGTTTCGCGATTATAGCGCTCGCCCTTGCAGATATCGCATTGCACATAGACGTCGGGCAAAAAGTGCATTTCAATCTTGATGACGCCGTCGCCCTGGCAGGCCTCGCAACGCCCGCCTTTGACGTTGAAGGAAAAGCGGCCGGGGCCATATCCGCGCACCTTGGCTTCCGGTAACCCTGAAAACCAGTCGCGGATGTGCGTGAAGGCGCCCGTATAGGTCGCAGGATTGGAACGTGGCGTGCGCCCGATTGGTGATTGATCGATATCGATGACCTTGTCGAGGTGCTGCAAACCTTCGATCTTGTCGTGGGGCGCCGGATTTTCTCGTGCGCCATTCAGCTTGCGCGCCGCCATCTTGTAAAGTGTCTCGATCACCAGCGTGGACTTGCCGCCGCCGGAAACGCCGGTGATACAGGTAAACGTGCCAAGCGGTATTTCGGCGCTGACATTGCGCAAATTGTTTCCGCGTGCGCCGACGATTTTGACCGATTTTCCATTTCCGGGGCGCCGCACAGTCGGCACGGGAATCTGTCGTAATCCGACAAGATATTGCCCAGTCAGGCTCGCCGGATTTTGCATCACCTCGTCAGGAGTGCCTTCGGCCACAATCTCGCCGCCATGAATGCCGGCACCCGGTCCCATATCGACTACATAGTCGGCGGTGCGGATCGCGTCTTCGTCATGTTCGACGACGATCACCGTATTGCCCAGATCGCGCAAGCGCCTCAGCGTTTCCAGCAGCCGATGATTGTCGCGCTGGTGCAAGCCAATCGACGGTTCGTCAAGCACGTAGAGCACACCGGTCAGTCCGGAGCCTATCTGCGAGGCGAGCCGGATGCGCTGGCTCTCCCCGCCGGACAATGTTCCCGACCCGCGCGACAGAGTCAGATATTCCAAGCCCACATCGTTGAGGAA
>VFKO01000342.1 GCA_009885515.1 Rhodobiaceae bacterium
CGAAAACCGTGAACGGACCTTTGCTATTCAACGCGTCCACAAGACCTGCGGCCTTGATGGCGGCGACAAGCGTCGAGAAGTCGGGATTGGAAGCCGCAACATCCACTACCGTACCTGCTGGTTTGTACATGCCACCTGCGTTTGCAACGCCTGTGAACGTCATCGGTGCGAGGACGGCGATTGCCATCATCATTGATCGGAAAAACATGGTTCGAACTCGCTCTATCGTTAAATGGACACAGCTCAATTTGAATGCGACACAAACGGTCGCTTTTGATGTGTGAGGGTGTACGCGCTCGTTTGCAGAGCGGATCACTGCGGCACGTCGATTACCAACCGTGGAACATTACAGTTGTGCAAAGTCGTTTCTTCGGCAGTCGATGGGTTGACTTGAACATCCCGAGCGCTAGCTTATGAGTTATCCCATTCGCGGCAAGAAGCGCAGCGATGCAAAGCAGAAGGATTGAGCGGACCGGTGTCGGGAGCGACAAAGCAGCTGGCACTCGTCATCGGTGCCCACGGCGGGATAGGCAGGGCTTTCGCGGATCGGCTGCGTACCAACGAAATTGACTGCGATGTCATCGCCTTTACGCGCGAAAGCGTGCCGCCGATCGACCTGAAATCCGAAACAAGCATCGAAACTGCCGCGCGGTTCGTCTCCGAGCAGGTCGCCGAGATTCGCTTGGTCTTCGTTGCCACAGGCTTCCTCCACGACGAAGCGTTCGTGCCGGAACGCGGCCTGCGCCATTTGAACCGCGAGCATATGCTCAAGTCGTTCGAGATCAACGCGGTCGGACCAGCGTTGGTCATGAAGCATTTCTCGCCGTTGCTGCCGCGCGCCGGGAGGTCCGTGTTCGCGGTGCTGTCGGCCAAAGTGGGCAGCATCGGTGAGAACAGGTTGGGTGGATGGCACAGCTATCGGGCGTCGAAAGCCGCGCTCAATCAATTGGTGCGCACCTCGGCGATCGAACTTAAGCGCACGAAGCCCGAGGCCATTTGTGTCGCACTGCATCCCGGCACGACGGACACCCGACTTTCGGCGCCTTTCGCAAAGGCGGGGCTAGACATTCAGCCGCCCGCCGTGGTTGCCGAGCGATTGGTTGCGGTGCTGCGCGCACTGTCGCAGAAAGATAGCGGATCATTCCTCGATTACAGTGGCGCGACAATTCCCTGGTGATGTGATCCGACCGGCGCAGGTGTTGCGTATACATTCCGTACTGCCACTCCAACCACATCCGGCCTCCTCATGAATGCCATCACGCCTGCCCGTGACTTTCATTCCGCCGTTTCTGCCGCGGCGCCGTTGCGCCCTTCGCGCGCGGAGGCGGAAGCTGCCGTCGAAACCCTTTTGCGTTGGACGGGAGACAACCCGCTCCGCGAAGGATTGCGCGACACGCCGGCGCGAGTCGCGCGTGCGTTCGAGGATTGGTTCTCCGGCTATGCCACGGATCCGGAGGACTATCTGACGCGCACTTTCGAAGAGGTCGAAGGCTATGACGAGATGGTCGTCCTGCGCGGGATTCGCTTCGAATCGCATTGTGAACATCATTTGGCGCCGATCATCGGGCATGCGCACGTTGGATATCTGCCGTCGAACCGCGTGGTCGGAATCTCGAAGTTGGCGCGCGTTGTGGACGGCTATGCGCGCCGCCTCCAGGTTCAGGAAAAAATGACGGCTCAGATCGCCAATTGCATTCAAAAGGTCCTGGTGCCGCGCGGCGTAGCGGTGGTCATCGAAGCGGCGCATCAGTGCATGACGACGCGCGGAGTGCACAAGCCGGGTGTCGGCATGGTGACGAGCACGATGCTGGGCGCCTTCCGCGAAGATCCGATGTCGCGGCGCGAGTTCTTGGCCGTGATCGGAAATCCCTCTTCACGGCAGGAGGGTTGAGTATCATGACGAACCGACTGCTTGCGGTCATGCTTGTAAAACCGCTTCCAACCTCGACCCCACTCTCTGGTGATGCCAAGTCATTGATAGGTCATCCGGATCGAGTGTTTTAGAGGGGTTGCGGTTGGACGAGAAACGCGATCCGCTGAACTCAGCTATTCTGTAACGAACGCAACACGTTAGATCATTTGAAGGGTGGGGTCGAAGTTAGGCGAGATTTAGCACTCATCCGGCCATATCCGCTTGAGATAGGGTGCCGGTAAGTTGATGGGACGCTGTTTTCGGCTCATTCGGCTCGCGTCGCCCGAGTGCGCGCCGATACACGTCGGCGCGCTACGCGGCGCTAGATCCGCTCAATAATAATCGCGGGGGCCATGCCGCCGGCGGCGCACATGGTGACGAGGCCGCGCTTGAGGTTGCGGCGTTCCAGTTCGTCCAGCACGGTGCCGATGAGGATCGAGCCCGTCGCGCCGATCGGGTGGCCCAGCGCCATGGCGCCGCCGTTGACGTTGACCTTGGCGCGGTCGAGCTTCAGGTCGCGGATGAATTTTTCGGCGACGACGGCGAAGGCTTCGTTGATTTCGAACAGATCGATGTCGTCGAGTGTCATGCCTGATTTTTCCAGTACTTTACGCGCGGCGGGCACGGGCGCGTTGAGCATCAGGGTCGGGCTGTCACCCATGTTCGCCCAAGCGACGATGCGGGCGCGGGGTTTCAGCCCGTGCTTTTTTGCGTAGGCGCCCGAGGTCAGCAACAGCGCCGCAGCGCCATCGACGACGCCCGACGAATTGCCGGCGTGGTGGACGTGCTTGATCTTGAGATCGGGATAGTTTTGGCGGACGAGGCCGCCCAGAGTGGTGCCCGCTTTGTCGAACGGAAATTCGGCCATGGCTTCGAAGGCGGGCTTGAGTGAGGACAGACCTTCCATCGTCGTCTGGGGCCTTGGGAATTCTTCGTGGTCAAGGGCAAGCGTGCCGTCTTCTTTCATGACCGGCACGACGCTCTTCTTGAAATGCCCGCCTTTGATTGCAGC
>VFKO01000380.1 GCA_009885515.1 Rhodobiaceae bacterium
TCGCGCCTTGCGCATCTCGCCCTTCAAACCAGCCATCGCCCCCTCAACCAGCGCCAGCCCCAGCAGCCGCGCCGGATCGACCGGTCCCGGCATCGTCACGCAGCCCAAGGGCATGATCGTCTTGAACCCAGCTCGGCCATAATAAGGCTCATCGCCCACCAGCACCACAATCCGGTGCCCTTGCGCCCGGGCCGCGTCCAGACTGGTTTGCATCAACGCCAAGGCGATGCCCTGACCTTGCAACGCCCGCTCAACTGCAATTGGCCCAAGCATCAACGCGGCCGCACCGCCAATATCGACCGGCCAGTATCGCACCGTCCCCACAACGCGCCCATCCACCGTCGCAACAAAAGACAAAGCGCCTATCGCATTGACACCTTCGCGCAGCCGGTAGGCGCTCTTGGCAAACCGGCCAGGGCCGAATGCGTCTGCAACGATCCGGTCGGCGGTTTCGCAATCTGCCGGCGCTTCAAGTCGAATAGCCGCCATGACACTCAAGCCTTGCTCTTCAACAGCTCGGAGAGGAGCTTGAAATGTTCATCCTGCTTGGCAAGCATTGTCATCCATTGTTCGTTGCGCAACTGGTCGATCTTGTCGTGAAGCGACATGATCTCAAGTTCAGCCTTCAGATTGACTTCGTAATCGTGCTGCGACGCAATTCGATCCTTCGCCGACTGTCTGTTCTGCGACATCAAAATGATGGGAGCTTGCACCGCCGCAAGCATCGACAACATGAGATTGAGGAAAATGAAGGGAAAGGGGTCAAACGGATTGCTGATCAGTATGAGCGTGTTGATCAGCGCCCACACCACCAGAAACGAACCAAACAGGCTGATAAATGTCCACGACCCTCCAAACTCCGCTACCTTGTCCGCGAGCCATTCTCCAAAAGTTTGCTTGGACTTTAACTCATGCGAGACGTCGCGACTGACAAAGGTTCTGTCCTCCACATGTTTGAGGATACGCCGTTTGCGATCAGACAACGCGTCGGCACCAAGTCCGAGCTTATGGTCCATGTTTTGACGCCATGAATTAGTGCTCATCCCAACTCTCCTCAATCCGCCGAATCGGCTCGCGACAATCGCAACCAGCCCACAATACAGATATTCCCAAAGGCACTGGAATGCCGCATCGCCTCCCGTTAACGTACCTCCCGAAACCATCACTACAAAGGAGAGATTTCCATGGGTATCCTGGAAGGCAAGGTCGTCCTGGTCACGGGCGGCGCGAATGGCATCGGCAAGGAGTGTGCGCTTCTCGCCGCTAAGGAAGGCGCCAAAGTTCTGGTCAACGACCTGGGCGGCGCCGTAGCAGGCGGCGATGAGGGCGACGCAGGCCCTGCCGAAATTGTCGCGCGCGAAATCCAAGCGCTGGGCGGCCAGGCCGCCTCGAATTCCGACTCGATCACCAACCGAGCCGGCGTCAAGCGCATGATCGAACAGGCCAAAGACACTTTTAAGGGCTTGCACGCCGTCATCAACCCGGCCGGCATTTTGCGCGACACCATGTTTCACAAAATGGAAGACAAAGACTGGGACATGGTCCTCGATGTGCATCTGAACGGCGCTTACAACGTCTGTAGAGCCACGATTGAACATTTCCGCGAACATCAAGACGGCGCTTATGTCCTCTTCACCTCGACCAGCGGCATCATCGGCAATATCGGTCAGGCGAACTACGCCGCAGCCAAGATGGGCGTCGCCGGTCTTTCGCGCATCATCGCCATGGAAGGCGTGCAGAAGAACGTGCGCTCCAACGTCATCGCCCCCTTCGCCTGGTCACGCATGATCGCCACCATTCCGATAAAGGACGAAGCTTCTGCCAAGCGCGTTGAGCGTATGCGCAATCACATGCGCGCCGACCAGGTAGCCCAGCTCGCCATCGCGCTCTGCGCATCGAAAGATGTCACCGGCCAGGTCTTTGCCGCCCGCGGTAACGAAATCTTCCTCATGTCACAATCAAGACCCGTGCGCGGCATGACAAAAATCGAAGGCTGGTCGCCCGAAACCATCTGCAACCACGCATTTCCGGCGCTCAAAACCATGATGTACGATTCGGGTCCGACAAACTCGGTATTCGGCTGGGATCCGGTGTGACCCACGCTTTCACTTACGACGCGCTCCCGCAAGAGCGCGTCCATTTCGCCACAAGCGTGCGCGAAGCGCTGGGCAACGAAGTTGAGCGCTGTGGTGTCCAACGGGTCTTCGTCGCAACGTCAAAGACGTTGCACACCCAAACCGGCGCCATCTCGCTTATCGCTACCACGCTCAGTGCCAAATGCGTCGCGATTTTCGATGGCATCGCCGAGCATTCGAAACTTGACGGAGTTCTTTCGGCAATCAAAGCCGCACGCGCTGTCAACGCCGATCTGCTCGTCGGCGTCGGCGGCGGCTCAATCATCGACGGATTAAAAATCGTACAGCTGGCCCTGGCCGAAAATGTTGAGACGATTGACGGCCTCATTGCACTTTCGCGTTCACGAACAACAAAGTCTCATCAGGTTCGTCAAATCGCGATCCCAACCACACTCTCTGGCGCCGAGGTTACACAAGCAGGCGGCGGTACCGATGCCGGTCGCGGCATCAAGCTCGGCTTCATGAACCCCTATCTTGTCCCACGCGCAATCATCTACGACCCTGCATTAGGCGCGCTCACACCCGAATGGCTATGGTTGTCCAGCGCCATCCGCGGCGTCGATCATTGCTGCGAGGGTTACCTCGCAAAAAATGTGACACCGGTCTACGAGGCTGGGCTGCTCCACGGGCTCTCTCTCTTTGCAAAATCCCTGCGCCGCACCAGGAAAGTGCCGGGAGACCCCTTTGCCCGCAGTGAAAGCCAGATGGCAAGCTACCTCGCCTGCACCAACTCATCGCGCGCGGGGTCCGGCGCCAGCCACGGCATCGGCTATATTCTGGGTGGCCGTTACGGCCTCCACCACGGCCATTCAAGTTGCGTGTTGCTGCCCCACGTTTTGCGCTGGAACGAAGCAACGACAGCGCAACGTCAAAAACGACTGAGCCTCGCCATGGACCGCCCCAACATGAGCGCAGGCGACGCCGTCGCCGAACTGATCTCCGATCTCGGCCTGCCCGCCCGCCTGCGCGATGTCGGAATCAAGGAAGACCAGCTCCCCACAATCGCCGAAGAAGCAGCGAAACATCCCGTCGTGCTCTCAAACCCGCGACCGGTCACGGGCCCGGCAGACGTGCTGCAAATCCTCCGCACCGCGTGGTGACCGCTACCTCGCCGCCAACCGTTGCCAGTAGTACGCGGGCCGGTTCTCGTTATACCGCACGTTAAACGGAAGCGCCTGGTGAAAGGCCACAAGCGCCGGACTATCGGAACTGCGCATGGCGTTCTCCGTTGTGCTGATGACGCAACCGCGTGACTGCGCGCCGGAAGAGCGAAATCCGCCCTCGCCCGAATGCCAGCACTGCGCCCCTGCGCGCCGAACAATGCGCAGCTGCCGGTTATCGAGCTCGCGCAACGACGCTTCGTCGCGCGGAAAGGCGCCCGGTTGATAGGCGGCCGGATCAGCCATCGCTGTTGCACCAACCGTCCATAACGTCACAATCACGGCAATCAAAGTCGCGCGCATGGAATATCTCCGCCTCGAACACTGTGAATGCTGCAACGTAATACCGGGTTCCTGTCTCGCCGGTGAACCACCGTTCACAAATGCGTGATCTCCTGTAACTTGCCGGGACGCCTCGCCACCACCACTTCCACGCCAACACAAGATCGGCAATTGCAATTTCGGGAGAAGACCATGATCGACATACGGCCCTTCGAAACCCTCGGCGCATTCCAGAACGACTGGCTCAAAGCCCACTATCACTTCAGTTTTTCCGGATATCACGACGAGGCGCGCAACCACTGGGGCGCCCTGCGCGTCTGGAACGACGACACCATCAAACCTCACACCGGCTTCGACCGCCACGGCCACAAGGACATGGAGATTGTCACCTATGTCCGGAACGGCGCTATCACCCATCGCGATCATTTGGGCAACGAGGGCCGCACCAACGCGGGCGATGTCCAGATCATGTGGGCCGGCCGCGGCATTCAGCACGAGGAACAAAACCTCGAAAGCGAGCCGACCCAGATTTTCCAACTCTGGATCGTGCCCAACCAAACCGGCATCGCACCCGGCTGGGAGGCGCAGCAATTCCCCAAAGGCGACCGCTCGGGCGCGCTGGTCACGCTGGCCTCGGGCCGCGCCAAGGACAAAGGCGCTCTGCCCATCCACCAGGATGCCGCAATCCTGGCCGCGACGCTGAAGCCCGGCCAGTCGGTGCGCCACGCTCTCGAGCCGGGCCGTTTCCTCTATCTGGTCCCG
Organism: Rhodobiaceae bacterium; assembly: GCA_009885515.1. Lineage (GTDB taxonomy): Bacteria > Pseudomonadota > Alphaproteobacteria > Micropepsales > Micropepsaceae > SZUA-430. The sequence continues at coordinate 4,340 of VFKO01000380.1, forward strand.
GCACTGGGCCGCCTGACGATCAACGGCCTGAGCGCAAAAGCGCGTGACGGCGTCGCCATCACCGGCGAAGATGAGGTCACCATCACGGCGCAAGAGGACAGCGAAGTCCTCCTCGCCGACGTGCCGAAACTCTGACCAATCGTGGGGCCCAATGCTGACTTTTTCCGACTACCGCAAACACGATGCACTGGCCCTCGCAGACCTTGTCCGCACGAAGCAAGTCTCACCGCAAGAACTGCTCGACAACGCCCTCGCGAGGTCGCGTCAGGTCAATCCCAGGATCAACGCCATAGTCCTCGACCACGAAGACGTTGCGCGCAAACAGCTGAAAGACGGTCTGCCGCAAGGTTTGCTCAACGGCGTGCCGTATTTGCTGAAGGATCTCGGCGCTGCGCTCAAAGGCACGGTCACCACAGGCAGCCTCAGCCTTGCGCGCGAAACCGTCGCCACTGCGGACTCCACTTACGTCGAGCGCGTGAAGAAAGCGGGCCTCGTGATCTTCGGCAAGACGCACTCACCGGAACTGGGACTCAGCCCATCGTCCGAGTCGCGCATGTTCGGCGCCACCCGCAATCCGTGGAACCTGAACCACATCGCGGGCGGCTCAAGCGGCGGCGCAGCCGCATCGGTGGCAAGTGGCATCGTGCCCGTCGCACATGCGACCGACGGCGGCGGCTCAATCCGCATTCCCGCA
>VFKO01000267.1 GCA_009885515.1 Rhodobiaceae bacterium
GCACTGCTCAACCGCGCCGAAGAAATCAAGCCGTTCTTGTTACCCATCGATTTCGAAGAAACCAAAACAGCGCTCGAAACCAACATCAAAACGCGCACCGAAGCCAAGATCTTGCTTGAAAAGGGCGGCGCTCTGATCATTTTCCCCGGCGGCACAGTCTCAACCACTCCCACCCTGCTTTCGCGCAAAGCCAAAGATCCCGAGTGGAAAACCTTCACAGCCCGCATGATCGTGCAAGGCAAAGCACCGGTCGTGCCCGTGTTTTTCGCAGGACAAAATTCACGGCTGTTTCAAATCGCAAGCCACGTCAGCATGACCTTGCGTCTGTCGCTTCTCTTCAAGGAGGTGCACGACCGCATCGGCAACGGGATCACGTTGCGCATAGGCAAACGCATCCCCTACGAAGACCTCAAGGCGATCAGCGACCGCAAAAAGCTGATGGAGTTCTTGCGCGACAAAACTTACGCCCTGGATGCGACAGTGCCAAAAAGCTCAAAGCGTCCCCGCCGCCGCAAGGAGCTTGTCGAGTAAGCGGTCAAGCTGCCCGCGCTCGGCTGCGCTCAACGTCGCCGTCACTTTGTGTTCATAGTCGCGCGCCAAGGGTACGATTTCGACATAGACCCCGTGTCCGGTCTCGGTCAAAAACAGATGCCGTGCCCGACGGTCGCCCTCGACCGCACGCTGCTCGATGCGGCGCGTCTTCTGCAAACGTCCCACCGCCCGGCTTACCTGCACCTTGTCCATCGCCGTGCGCTCGGTCACCTCAGCCGCGGTCAACCCCGGAAAGCGGCCCAGCACCGCCATCACCCGCCACTCTGGAATCGTCAGTTGAAAGCGTTCCTCGTAAAACTTCGCGATGCGGCTACTGACGATGTTCGACAACACGGAAAGCCGGTAGGGCAAAAAATGTTCCAGCACCAATTGCGGCTCACGCGCCAGGCGCTTGCCCTCAACCCGCATCGACTTGCTTCTCGGGCGCTGCCGCCGCAAACGCCGGATACTCCCGGCAGGCTTTGTCGATGCGAACCAGAGTTGGAAACGCGTCGACCGGAACCTTGAACCTGTAGGCATTCGCCATCTGCGGCACCAGACATATGTCTGCCAGTGTCACGACATCGCCATGACAGAAGCGGCCAGTTTCGGTCGAACCACTCAAAAGCGTCTCAATCGCCGTGAACCCGCGCTTGATCCAATAGCCATACCACTTCGTCAGTATCTCGTCGTCACTGTGCCCCATCTCCTTCAGCAGCTGACGGGCGCTTATGTTGTTGATCGGATGAATATCGCAGGCGATCGCATAGGCAATCTGGCGCACCCGCGCCCGCTCCAACGGATAGCTCGGCAGCAACGCCGGCAACGGATAGGTTTCGTCCAGATACTCGATGATCGCCAGCGATTGACCGATGGCGTGTCCATCAACCTCAAGCGTCGGTATCAGTTCCTGTGGGTTGATGGCTTTGTACGCCGCCGAATGCTGCTGCCCGCCATCCTTGATCAAATTGATCGAAGCCCGGTCATAGGCAATGCCCTTGAGATTCAAGGCAATTCGCACCCGGTAAGCCGCGGACGAAAATCCATAGTCATAAAGCTTCATAACGACGGACCTTTTGATTGATAGCGCCAAACACAGATTGGCCATCCGGCAATTTCATCTCAATACGAACCCTGTCGCCAAAGCGCATGAACGGCGTCTCCGGTTTACCCGTAGCAATCGTCTCAAGCATCCGCCGTTCGGCAATACAGGCAGAGCCGCATCTGTGATCCGCATTCGAAACGGTTCCCGAACCCACAATCGATCCCGCCTCAAGCTCGCGCGTTTTCGCGGCATGCGCGATCAACTCGGCAAACGAGAATGTCATGTCCGCGCCCGCATCTGGCGCACCAAAGCGTTCGCCGTTCAGCTCAACTAGCAACGGCAGATGCACTTTGCCGTCGCGCCAGTGCGGCCCCAACTCATCGGGTGTCACCGCAACCGGCGAAAACGCCGACGCCGGCTTCGAATGAAAAAAGCCAAAGCCCTTCTCAAGTTCCTTCGGAATCAAATTTCGCAAACTCACATCGTTGACCAGCATCAACAGCCGCACATGACCCAGCGCTTGCGCAGGCATTACACCCATCGGTACATCGCCTGTGATGACCGCAACCTCGCCTTCCATGTCGATACCAAACTCCTCGTCAGCGGCGAGAATGTCGTCTTCAGGGCCAACGAAACTGTCCGATCCACCCTGATACATCAGCGGATCAGTCCAGAACGACTTCGGCATTTCAACCCCGCGCGCTCTGCGCACCAGCTCCATATGCGTGACATACGCCGACCCGTCCGCCCACTGATAGGCGCGCGGCAACGGAGACGCGCAATCACCGGCGCGAAACGAAAATCGCCCCAACGGCGCACCGTCATTGAGCTCGCCGTAGAGTTGCTGCAAACGCGGCAACGCTCGTTCCCAATGATCGAGCGCAGCCTGCAATGTCGGCGCAATGCCATCGGCTACAATCGCATGGGTCAGATCTCGCGACACGACAATCAACCGGCCGTCGCGCCCTTGCTTCAACGACGCCAGCTTCATCGCTCGCCCCGCCAACTGTCGACATAGCTGCGATCTTCCACAGGTTCCGCATCCGCGAGCACGTCCAGTCCATCCCGTGTGTCGATCATCACCGCCACTTCGTCCGTGTCCTTACGCTCGGATTTGGCGCCAGCCGCAAACGCCTTCGGATGCGGTCCGTGTGTGAAACCGGCCGGATGAAAGGTCATCACTCCGGGTTTGATATTGTCGCGGCTGAAGAAGTTTCCGGCGTGATAGAAAATCACTTCATCGAAATCGTCATTGCTGTGAAAGAACGGCACCTTCAGCGCCCCCGGATCGCTTTCAATCGGCCGCGGCACGAACGTGCACACGACAAACCGGTCGGCGAGGAACGTCGTGTGCACCGACGGCGGCAAGTGATAGCGATGACTGACGATCGGCCGAATATCGCGCCAGTTCAGCTTGACCGGCACGACGGACCCCTTCCAGCCTTGCGCGTCCAGCGGATTAAACGGATAGCCGATAGTAGAAATCTCATTGCGCCGCTTCACGCTGACCTTCCACTCAGTCTCGCTTTGTTGGCTCAAAAACGCATCGTCGATCTTCGGCGTTTCAAGCACCGCCGGGTCGAATTGCGCATGCTCGCCCAACAGACCACGATCCGGCAGACGATAGGCACTATCGACCGCCTCGATCATCAGGATCGAACATTCACCAATGGGTTCGATGCGCCACATCGTACCACGCGGCAACAAAATATAGTCGCCATTGCGAAACGACAAATGTCCAAAGTCGCAAAACAATTCGCCGGCGCCTGCATGCACAAACAGCAATTCATCGCCGTCGCTATTGCGGACAAGCTCTTGCATCGGTTTCAGAATGTGCCAAACCCGAATACGGGTTCGCGCATTGCCAAGAATAGCTTTCGCCTCCCAGGGTGAGGCCTCAAAAGCTGAAAATTTATTGGTGTCGTAAGCGCGCGGCCGCATCGGCCCCTCAAACGAGCTCCACCCCGTCGGCATATGTTTGTGATACATGTGGCTCGCGGGACCGAAAAACCCGTCGCGCCCGATTTCGCGTTCATACGTGCCGTCAGGCAAATCAGCGTGCGCTTGCCGCGAAGCCCGGCCCTCGATACGCGGAAAATTGATCCAATTCTTGCTCATGCCTGCAGCACTCCGCGCCGGATTTGGTCGAGTTCAATCGACTCAAACAGCGCCTGAAAATTACCTTCGCCGAACCCGTCATTGCCTTTGCGCTGAATAATCTCGAAGAAAATTGGCCCGATCGCATTCTGTGTAAAAATCTGCAGCAGCAACCCCGCGTTGGGTCCGCCATCGATCAAAATCTGATTGCGCTTGAGCCGCGCCAAGTCTTCTCCATGTCCCGGAACTCGTTCGTCTATGCCTTCGAAATATGTGTCAATTGTCGACTGAAACGCGACATCACGCTTGCGCAATTTTTCGACCGTTTGGAAAATATCATTCGTCGACAGCGCGATGTGCTGAATGCCTTCGCCCTTGTAGGCTTCAAGATACTCGGCAATCTGTGACTTGTCGTCGGAACTCTCATTGATCGGAATACGGATTTTCCCGCACGGGCTGGTCATTGCCCGGCTCTTGAGCCCTGTCAACTTTCCCTCAATGTCGAAATATTTGATCTCGCGAAAGTTGAACAGTCTCTCGTAGAAACCCGACCAAACATTCATATGCCCACGATAGACATTGTGCGTGACATGATCGATTTCGCTGAGACCAACACCGTCATGGATGAACCCGGCCGCAGCGTCTGTCGGGACAAAATCGATGTCGTAAATCGACACGCCGCCCGGCCCGTAACGATCGACAAAATAAATCACACTGCCGCCGATGCCTTCGATCGCCGGAATGTTGAGCTCCATCGGCCCAACCTTGCCCTGAAAAGCCGTCGCACCATTCGCCAGCGCCAGCGCATAGGCCTTGCCCGCATCGCGCACCCGAAAGGCCATCGCGCAGGCCGACGGTCCATGCGCCCGCGCAAACCGCGCCCCGTGACTGTCGGGTTCCGCGTTGACGATGAAATTCACATCGTTCTGCCGGTACAGCGTCACCTTCTTCGAGCGGTGCCGCGCCACCGCCCGAAACCCCAAACTCTCGAAATATTGACCCAGCGCCTGCGTGTCGGGCGCCGTGTATTCCACGAACTCGAACCCATCGGTTCCCATCGGATTATCGAACAAATCGGCCATTTTAAGAGATCCTAAAGCCTAGAATGGCCGACAATATAGTTTCACTTGCAACTATTATCAACCATTTAGGCCTTTGCTGGCACAATTGAATCACAGCTTTCACGACCCCATCTACTGCGCGCGACCGGTTCGATCTCGAACACGCGGCGCATCGTTCAAGGAGAACCGGTTGCCATGTCGAACATCTTCACCCCTCGCACAAAAAACAATCAAAGTGGCCCATCAGTTCCCGGTGGCGGCATGCGCGGCCTCTTGAGTGTGCCCTTCATGATCATTGCAGCCGGCGTGATTGCCGTTTGGATGAGCTACACGCCAATCGACGAGGGCGAGGTCGGCGTCAAGTTGCGCTGGGGCCAAGCCGTCGCCACACTTCATCCTGGTTTTAACATCGTCTTCCCGTTCATGGAATCGGTTGTCTTGCTGCCGACACGAACCCAGAAATTCACCTACGAGGAATCTCTGAACGCCTACTCCAAGGACATTCAGGCCGCCGACAACAAAGTCTCCGTCACCTACAGCATCGACGGCACCAAGGCGATCATGGTCTACCAGCGCTACGGACAGGATTTCCTTCATACGATCATAACCCCGATCGTCAACAAGCGCTTCAAGGAAGTCTTCGGAAAATACGAAGCCGAAAAAATCGTCAACGAACGCCAGAGGCTCGGCGAGGAAATCGAAATCAGCGTCTCCAAGAACATGCCAGTAGGCATCGTCATCGAGGGCGTTCAGATCGAGAACATCACCTTCTCCAAAACCTACGAAGAAGCGCGTGAACAAGCCGCAAGCGCCGAGGCGGCCGTCAACAAAGCCCGCCAGCAGCTCGAGCAGAAAAAAGTCGATGCCGAACGCGTCGTCGTCCAGGCCACCGCCGACGCCACAGCCCGCATCACCGCTGCAAAAGCAGACGCCGACGCCATCCGCCTGAAAGGCGACGCTGAAGCTGCTGCCCTGCAAGCCAAAGCCGCAGCCCTGCGCGACAACCCGGGCTACGTCGCCCTGACGGCCGCTGAAAAATGGGACGGCAAACTGCCCACCACCTTCGTCCCCGGCTCAGCTGTACCCTTCATCACTCTGCCGCGCGGGCAGTAGAAAATTCTGTTGGTTTTTCTTGGCGCGGTGCAGCACATTGGTGCTGCTCCGCGAACCTGCGTCAGGGAAAAACCAGCATGACCACACTTTCAAAACTCGCCCAGATCGCGCTCTCGACCCGCGATTTGCCCAAAGCCATCGAATTCTACCGCGATGCGCTCGGCCTGAAACTCATGTTCGAAGTCTCAGGCATGGCCTTCTTCGACATGGACGGCACCAGATTGATGATCGGCGCTGCGCAGTACAAAGGCCCACTGCAGAACAACACCTATCTCTATTTCGACGCCAGTGACTGGGCCAAAACAGAAGCAGCCCTCGCCGCCCGCGGAATCAAATTTGACGGCGAAGCGGAAGTGATTCAACGCGCCGAAGGCAAAGAACACGCGCTGCGCTTCTTCAAAGACCCCGACGGCAACGCCCTCGCCATCATTGGTTGGCGCCCTGCGAAGTAGTATATTTTACCGCGAAGGCGCGAAGGACGCGGTGATTTTGTCTACGGCCTAAGCCTTCGTCTTCAGCAGCACCAACTCCTCCGACGCCGACGGGTGCAGCGCCACTGTCGCATCGAAGTCGCGCTTCGTCGCCCGCATCTTCACCGCAATCGCCACGCACTGGATCATCTCGGCCGCAGCCTCGCCCATCACATGGCACCCCAGCACCCGCTCCGACACGCTGTCCACCACCAGCTTCATAAAAATCAGCGTGTCACGACCTGACATCGTCGCCCGCATCGGCCGGAACGCCGTTTTGTAAATGTCGACCTTGTTGAACGCCGCCCGCGCCGTCTCCTCACTCAAGCCAACAACCCCAATCTCCGGCGTCCCGAACACCGCCGTCGGAATGTCCGCATGATCCACGGCCGTTGGCGCATTGTTAAACACAGTCTCAGCGAAC
>VFKO01000508.1 GCA_009885515.1 Rhodobiaceae bacterium
CGAGGTTGTAGGGTTTCGCAACGGACGGGCGTTGACGATGCCGTTCGGCGAACTCGATGGCGTGCGGATGGGCTGCAAGGCGTTTGTGCAAGCTCATTCCGGCGAAGTGATGCCATGTCAGGCGTGGCTGGGCCGGGTGATCAACGCTTTCGGTGATCCCATTGACGGGCAGGGGGCATTGGCGGGAGGGCTCAAGAGCTACCGGTTGAAGAATTCACCGCCGCCCGCAAATATGCGCGCGCGCGTGGGCGCCAAGATTGATCTGGGTGTAAAGGCGCTCAACATGTTCACAACCGTGTGCCGCGGGCAACGGCTTGGCATTTTTGCCGGGTCGGGCGTGGGCAAGTCGGTGCTGCTGTCGATGATTGCGCGTTATACGTCGGCGGATGTGATTGTCATCGGCCTGGTCGGTGAACGCGGCCGCGAAGTGCAAGAGTTCATCGAAGATGATTTGGGCCCCGAAGGTCTGGCCCGTAGTGTCGTGATTGTTGCCACCTCTGACGAAAGTGCATTGATGCGCCGCCAGTCGGCGCAATTGACGATGACGACGGCGGAGTATTTCCGCGACCAGGGTTTGCAGGTGCTGTGTTTGATGGATTCCGTCACACGCTTTGCGATGGCACAACGCGAGATTGGGCTAGCCAGCGGCGAACCTCCGGCGTCGAAAGGTTATACGCCTTCCGTGTTTGCGGAGTTGCCGCGTTTGCTCGAGCGGGCGGGGCCCGGGGTGCAGGGATCAGGTTCGATCACTGGCCTGTTTACGGTGCTTGTCGAGGGCGACGATCACAATGAACCGGTTGCGGACGCGGTGCGCGGCATTCTGGATGGACATGTGGTGCTTGATCGCGCGATTGCCGAGCGCGGACGTTATCCGGCTGTGAATGTCTTGCGGTCGCTGTCGCGAACCATGCCGGGTTGCAACGCCCCGGACGAGCAGGCGCTGGTCAATGAAGCGCGGCGGGTGCTCGCGGTCTACGACAATATGGGTGAGCTGATCCGCTTGGGCGCTTACCGCGCCGGTTCGGACCCTGAGGTCGATAGTGCGATCAAACTTTATCCCAAGCTGGAAGCGTTTCTTGGTCAAGGCAAGGACGAACGCGGTGAGCTTGGCGCTGGGTATCAACAACTCGCCGCAATTTTGAGCGGCGGAAATTGAAACAAAAAGGGTAGGGGGTAACAATGAAATCGCGTGAAGCACTGATCAGACTCAATCGTTTTCGTGTCGATGAAATCCGCAAGCGTCTGAAGTCGCTTGATGACATGCGCGCTGATCTGACCAAGAAAATGGCGGACCTGGAAACGATGGTGAAGGACGAGCAGCGGCGCTCTCTGCAAAGCGATTTGGGGCGGCTTGCCTATCCAACTTTTGCACGCTCGGTGATTGCGCGGCGCGAAAACATCCAGCGCTCGGTCGATGAGGTCGAGAAGCAGGCGGCAACCGTGACGGAAGAGCTGCAAAACGCCTATCGCGAACTCAAGAAGTACGAGATCATCGCCGATGCGGATGCGCAACGCGACCGGGTCGAGTATGCGCGCAAGGTGCAGGCGGAGCTGGACGAGATCGCCATGAGCCGGCACGTGCGCAAGGCCTGAGGATTTTTCGGGCTGGTGCTCAGAAGGTTCGATCACAAGCCGGGCAGGTGGCGAGCCGCGCTATTGATCTCATTGCAATCAATGCAGGCAGTGTGGTAAGTTTGGTTGTCTTCCAGGAGTGAACCGGTGGCAAGTCTGACTATTCGAAACATTGACGATGCTTTGAAGGAAGGGTTGCGGGTGCAGGCCGCCCGACAGGGTCACTCCATGGAGGAAGAAGCGCGGATTATCCTGAAACGCGCTGTTGGCGGCGTTGTTGGCGGCAATCTGTGGTCGCTGTCGCGGCGCCTGTTTGAGAATAAGCGGGGCGTTGAACTGGATTTACCTGTTCGCAAAGGTGATCGAGAACCGCCCTCGTTTGAAAAACCCAAGGCGAACAGGCGCGCCAAACGCACATGATCGTGCTCGACACGAATGTCGTGTCCGAGTTGATGAAACCCGCTCCGTCGCCGACAGTGGCGGCGTGGCTCATCCGGCAGGCACATACGCCGCTGGTGACAACAGCTGTCACCGTCTCTGAAATTGTTTTCGGACTACAACGCCTGCCCGAAGGCCGCCGCAAAGAGGGACTGCTCTCCAGGTTCAATGAATTCGTCAGTGCCGGACATGGACTGCTTGTTCTGCCCCTGGATGAGGCTGCGGCGCGTGAAGCGGGATGGCTGCGGTGTATCCGGGAGAAAGTGGGGTTGTCTTGCCAAGCGTCCGATATGCTGATCGCAGGTATCGCATCGGTTGCCGGTGGTGTTCTGGCCACCCGCAATGTGATGGACTTCTCCAAGCTTCCTCTCGAGGTCGTTGATCCCTGGAGCGGGTCGACACCCTGATCGACTGAATTTAGATCACGAACGCCGTTCGCACGGCTTCGCGCTGGCGATAGTGCTTGTTCCATGCGCCGATGTGTCGTCATGCGGCGCGCCGGTCGAATAGGGATGGCTGGCTTGGCTGGGTGGTTGAATGAAGTTGCGAAACGGGATGGGCTTCGAGGTCTGACTGGCGCAGGGGTTTCAACAGTGACAACAATGATTCAAGCGAGGCGTCAGGGTTGAACCATGTGGCGATCGAAGTTTCGTCCAGAATCGCTGGCATGCGGTCGTGGATGAGAGAGACCAGGGTGTTGGCCGCACACGAGATATAGGCAAAGCTATCGACGCCCGATTGCGCGCGGTTCCACAGGGCCGCAATCATCATCGGTCGGCCTGATTTGAGTTTGAAAGCAAATTCGCGGGTTTTGACGTTTTCAATCCGCTTCCATTCGTAAAATTGATCGACAGGCACAAGGCAGCGTTGGGTGTTCAGCAGCCGGCGCCATTCCCATTGTTCAGCCAGAGCCTCGACGCGGATGGTGTTCAGGGGTCGCAGGTGCTTCTCTCCTGCGGGGCGATCAGCGGCCAAGCCCCAGCGCATGGGGGCGAGGGCGAGTTCCCCAATGGTTTGGCGGCGGATGACCAGGCGCTGGGCGCCGGGGGTGGCATCCCAACGTGGCCGTTGGGTGACACGAAGCGTCTCGGATTGGCGCCACTCTTGCGAGCGGATGAGGCGCAGGACTTTTGCGGGGCTGGCGGCGTTGCGTTTGGCGAATAGCATTGGGGTCTCTCCTGGTTTCAACGCTTTGTTCACTATTTGTTCTGAAGTGTCAAGCCCTCATTTCGTTGTCGACGATGACTGTCGCTGGGGCCGCAGCCGTGGCAGAGTGGAGGCAACGGTTTGCTACCGGCGCGGTGCGGCGGGTAGCTGCAAAAACTCAGATTGTGGGAGAGAGACGACATGGCCGCAGACGATCACAAGTCCGTCGTAGACGTTGTGGCTGGGCACTCTGGGGAGCTCAAGCGGACGCTTGGGCCGTTCCATCTGATTGCACTTGGAATCGGTGCCATTATTGGCGCGGGGATTTTTGTCATTACCGGGACCGCGGCCGCTGAGCATGCAGGTCCTGCAATCGTTATTTCTTTTTTGATTGCCAGCGTCGGGTGCGTGGCGGCTGGGCTTTGCTACGCAGAACTTGCGGCGATGATACCTTTTTCCGGCAGTGCCTACACTTACGCTTATGTGGCGTTCGGCCGATTTGCCGCCTGGATAATTGGGTGGGACCTTGTGCTTGAATATGCGATGGCGGCGAGCACTGTATCCGTTGGCTGGTCGAGCTATTTCAAGGGCTTTATGGCCAATATGGGCGTTATCCTGCCATCGGCATTATCCGAAGCTCCGTTTGCAAGCAGCGGCGGATTTACGGACATTTCGCTGACAGGGGCGATCATCAATCTTCCGGCTGTGGGTATTATCGTTTTCTTGTCGGCGCTGTTGGTGATCGGCATCCGTGCTTCGGCGACTGTCAATGGACTGATGGTATTGCTCAAAGTCGCAATTGTATTTCTGGTCATCTTGTTCGGCCTGCCCTTGATCAAGGCCGCCAACCTCGATCCGTTTATTCCTGAAAGTATGGGACCCGGAAAATTTGGCTGGGATGGCATTTTCGTCGCCTCGGGTATTATCTTTTTTGCCTATATCGGGTTTGATACGGTGTCGGTGGCGGCACAGGAAGCACGCAACCCACAGCGCGACTTGCCCATAGGCATTCTGGGCTCGCTGGCGATTTGTACGGTGCTTTACATCCTCATGGCCGTGACGATGACCGGGCTTGCCCATTATACGACACTTGGCGTCGCAAACCCGGTTTCTGTCGCTGTTCAGGCGGAACCGCAGCTGCTCTGGCTTGAGCCCCTGGTCAATATTGGAGCAATCACAGGGCTATCGACCGTCATTTTAGTATCATTGTACGGCCAGACGCGGATTTTCTATTCGATGGCGCGAGACGGATTTCTGCCTCCGGTGTTCTCTAGAATAGATTCACGTTTCAGCACACCAATGAATGGCACACTCCTGGTTTGTGTTTTGGCTGCCGTGTTTGGCGGGTTGTTTCCGATCGGGGTGCTGGGCGAACTGGTTTCAATCGGGACTTTGCTCGCCTTCGTTCTTGTGTGCCTGGGTGTGATTGTTCTCAGGACAACGCGGCCCAATGTGAAGCGTCCGTTCATAACACCGCTTTATCCCCTTATGCCGCTCGTTGGTATTGCGGTGTGCGGCTATATGATGTGGAAGCTGCCCGGCGGAACGTGGGAGCGGTTGATTGTTTGGTTCATTATCGGACTTGTGATCTTTGCGCTTTATGGCGTCACGCACGCCAAAAAAGCGGTTTGGAAATTCGAAGACGCACCACCGAAGTGACGAGTTACGCCTGAACGGTGGCCGGCGCGGGTGGCGTCGGAAGTTTCCGTGGTTTGACGTTGAGTGAGCGGGCGACGTGGTTGGCGATTTCGTTTTGCATGTGGGCGAGGTCGTTCATGGCGCCGTCGTAGGTGCCGGTCCATATCGGGTGGCGGCCGCTCAAGAGGCGGATGTTCATCACCAGGCGAGGACCGGTTTTTTGTACGGTGCCTTCGATTGAAAGGCTGGACAGGGCGTCGCCCAGCGAAGGCTCCATCCGTTCAAATTTTTTGAGCAGCGCGCTGAGCTCGCGGGAGATCGTTGTTCCCAGATAGAGGTGGTTGGGGTCGGGGCGGAGCTCTTTGAGCGGCCGCACCAGCAGCCGCAGCGGTCCTTCTTTGGGAAGGGGGGCTGGTTTTCCAAGCATCAGGCGGCGCACGACAAAGGCCAGGATCAGCGCCACGAGCCCGAGGCCACCCAAAATCCACAGCTGTTCGTCTGCTTGTGCCATTTTTCCCTATGCGCCCGGCCCACATTATTCGTCCCGGCTGTGTCTGGCCGACAGTGCCTGGGGTAGGGTAAGCTCGTGGCTGCCAGATTCCAGCGGAATTTGACACAGGGTTTAGAGTCGTCAGGAAGGTCAGTCCCATGTCATTTGGCGAAAACATTGCGCCGTTGGTTGGCCGCGTCATGATCGCCGCCATATTTATTCTGGCGGGTTTTGAGAAACTGCAACACTGGAACGCCTCCGCCCTGTCAATGGCTCAGCACGGTATGAGCATGATAGGGCCATCTTTGGCGCTGGCCATTGTGCTCGAGATAGGGGCGGGGATCGCGCTGATCATCGGTTTTCGAACGCGATTGATGGCGCTGACACTTTTTATGTTCACGCTGGTCGTCAGCTTCGTGATGCATGATTTCTGGGCAATCGGGGACGCCGATCTTGCACGTGTGGAAATGCAGCTGTTTGCGAAAAACATGGCAATCGCCGGCGGGCTATTGATGCTCGTGGGCCTAGGCGCAGGCGGTTGGTCCTACGACAGCGTGCGCGGCGACGAGTGAGTGTTATTCCCGAACACCGTTATTCGTGAACACCGGGGCGAAACATATCATGGCGCGTCAGACTGAAGACAACAATCAGATATGCGTAAGCCAGGTATTCTGCCAATAGCGAGACCGGCTCAAGTTTTGGAAGGATCGCCTCGAGGTCCTTGATGACAACCGCAATACCTTCGCCACCCAAAAGTGCAGGCAGAGCCACCGGCCCCACATGATGCAGCACGACGGCCAACAGCGCGATCAGAATCCCTGGAATGATGCGCCTGACAAATAGCGACAACAACAAACTCACAGGAATGGCCCACGTTGCCCATTGCAGGGTGAATACGTGCTCCACGAGGTCAATGAATTCCTTTTCCATCTTTTCTTACGTCCCCAACCCCAAAACAGTTGATGAAACTGCCCCCAATGCACCCACGACACTATACAAAATCCTGAGACGCGAGTCTCTACCGAATTGACATGGCGGATCAGGCTTACCTCAGCACAATCCGCCATTTTTGCTCGTAAATCAGTGTTCGCCCGAACCCACCGAGTGGCGAATTGTGTGCACGATGGCGATCACAATAGCAAAGGCCAAGAAGTAGACGGTTAAGTCACTCACAGTCATGAGTCTTAGATTAGACCATGCGGTGGATGGCAATGATGCGGGATCCGCGCCCCTGGTGAGCGAGTAGGCCAGGCCCAACAACCCGAAGGTTACCAGCGACCAGAACGTGACCTGAATCAGCCTGCCCATCCGTCCTAAAACCATGCCGGACGCCACGACGACCACAAGCATGAGCACCAGAGACACCGTGTCGGCACCGCCAAACACCTTCATTACAATTCCCCACATTTCGTTCAAAATGCCAGTCAGTCCGGTCATAATATCCATGGCGTTATTTTCTCCCCCGAGAGCCGTGAGGGTTCAACTTAACTGAAACTCATGCGCGCGGGGAGCGAGTTTGAACGGTGAGTCAACCGTAGTGACTTGATTGCAACGGTTAGGATGGCACCCTGCAGTGAAGATGGCGGATTTCCCTGCAGATTTCTGATATTCTCATCTGCGCTGGAAGACGTAGCGCGCGAAGATGGCGTTTGACGGCGTGCCTTAACCTTGCTGGCGCCGCAATTCAGGCACCAAATCCTGTCAGACTTGGCCGAGCGTGCGAAGCCGGGCTGCTGGATGAATCTCGTTCTGCGACATGACGAAGGTTTGAGGCCGAAAGCGTTCGACGATTGAACGTACATACGGACGAATATTTGGTGAGGTCAGCAACACCGGCATTTCCGCATCGTTGGCGGCGCTGTCAAAGCGGGCGCGGACACCTTGAATAAATTCCTGCAATTTCGAAGGTGCCATGGCCAATTGCTTGTCTTCGCCGCCACC
>VFKO01000125.1 GCA_009885515.1 Rhodobiaceae bacterium
CTCACACCGTGCATGCAGCCGGCGATGAACTGGTGACCCTGCAGATCGTGCTGCCCGAAGCGGCGGACCAGAATTTGAGCGAGATTGTCAAACGCTGGGAAGCAGCCCATCCCTATGATCCACGGCGCAAGTTCGGCAGCACTTGAGAATTGTTTCGCAGTGCGGCTTGCCTCGCGCTAAAACTGCATCATGAGCACACACGAGACTGAGCGGTTGGCCGCTGAATTGCTGCATCATTTCGGGCGCGGACTGCAGCCGGGCGAGTCTGTTGTCCCCTCCATCGTACCGACGGCGGTGTTTCATTTGCCGGGCGATCCGTCGGATGTTGCATACCAGTATGGGCGCTATAATAATCCGACCTGGGAGGCGCTTGAAGCGGCGCTGAGGTTGCTGGAAGACGCCGAGACGGTGGTGTTTCCATCGGGGATGGCGGCGATTGCGGCGTTGTTATTTACAAACCTGGCGGCGGGCGACCGGGTGTTGCTGCCGTCGGACGGCTATTACACGACGCGGGTGCTGGGCGAGAAATATCTGAAGCCGCTGGGCGTTGTGATTGAAACGCGCCCGACGGCAACGTTTCTCGACGGCGGTTTCGAAGGTTATCGATTGGTGTTGATCGAGACGCCGTCTAATCCAGGACTGGATGTTTGCGATATCGCAGCTGCGGCTGGGCTGGCGAAGCGCGCCGGGGCGTTGCTGGCGGTCGACAATACGACGATGACGCCGTTGGGGCAGCGGCCTTTGGAACTGGGCGCCGACATTGTCGTGTGCGCCGATACCAAGGCGATCAACGGGCATTCGGACGCGTTGATGGGGCATGTGGCCTCGCGCAATGACCAGGTGATGACGCGCGTTCGCGATTGGCGGCGCTATGGGGGCGCGATCCCCTCGCCGTTTGAGGCGTGGCTGGTTTATCGCGGGTTGGAGACATTGGAAGTGCGGTTCAGCCGCATGTGCGCGACGGCGGCGATTGTGGCTGAGCGCCTGGCGCGGCATGAATGCGTGACGGCGGTGCGGTATCCGGGATTGGCCAACGATCCCTCGCATGCGATTGCGCGCAAGCAGATGACAACATTCGGCTCGATGATCACGTTGACCCTGCGCGACGGCGCGATGGCCGAGCGCTTCATCGGGGCTTGCGCCTATATCCAACCCTCGACCAGTTTCGGCGGCGTGCGCACCTGCGCCGAGCGCCGCGCCCGCTGGGGGGACAGTGTGCCTGACGGGTTCGTGCGGCTGTCGATCGGGTTGGAACCGGCGGAAGTGCTGTGGGCTTCGATGGATGAGGCGCTGAGGCGGGCTGAGTGAGTTTGAGCTTACCAGAGACGCTTGATCGCGAAGGCGTCAAAGCGCGCCTCGTTCGAGACGAAGGTCATGCTCTCCAGCATCGCCTGCGCGATCAGCATCCGGTCGAACGGGTCGCGATGGTTTCCAGGCAGAGAGCCCGCAATCTGTCCATGCGCGACGGACACAGCAAGAGGCATAAAGCCTTCGTTGTTGATCGACGCAGCGACATCCGCAGCGACTACCTCTGCATTGTCAAGTTTTCCAATGCGAAACTTCGTGGTGATTTCCCACGCCGACGCGGCGCTCACGAAGACTTCATTGCCGGGCTCTTCGATCGCTGCGTGCGCCTTGCGCGACAGCGATTTGTGATCAGCGAGCCACCAGATGAACGCATGTGTGTCGAGCAAAAGACGCAATTAGAGACCCCAGAGCTTTAGCTCTGCTTCCGGTAATGGTTCGAAGAATTCGGGACCTATTTTTATCTTGCCCTTGAGGCTACCCGCCTTGCGCCTTCCAGGCTTCGCGATTGCGACGATCCTGGCCACGGGATCCTTGCCCCGAGCGATAATGATTTCTTCGCCCGCTTGCGCTTCGGCGATGAGCTGCGAGAGCGTAGTCTTGGCTTTGTGGATTGTGACTGTTTTCATGGTGGCACCCTTAGCTAAGTATCTTAGCTAACCCCTAAATTTGTGTCAACGCGGGTGTGCTGGCGCGGAACACCGTCCCCTCACCCTTTTTTGCGAAGTGCAAAAAAGACCCTCTCCCGCAAGGGGAGAGGAAGGACAGATAGTTTTTTCGACAACTCACTTCTTCCTCTCCCCTTGCGGGAGAGGATCTTTTTTCGGCCTTCCGAAAAAAGGGTGAGGGGACGGCCCCCCTATTCCGCTGCCATGGCCATCGGTGCCCTTTGCGGGCCGCGGATGACTTTGCCGGGGCGTGGGGTTTGCAGTTGGCCGTTGCGGAAGGTGATTTGGCCGCTTTTTATTGTGGCGACGTAGCCGACGGCTTTCTGCAAGAGGCGCTTGCCGCCTGCCGGCAGATCGAAGGCGAGCCAGGGTTTGCCGAGTTTGAGTTCAGCCATGTCGATGACGTTGACGTCGGCGAGGTAGCCTTGGGCAAGCAAGCCGCGATCAGCCATGCCGTAGAGCAGGGCTGTGTCGCGGCATTGGCGTTTGATCGCGAGTTCGATCGGGATGGTGCCGCGGGCGCGGTCGCGCACCCAATGCTGCAACAAGAAAGTCGGCGAGGCGGCGTCGCAGATTGTGCCGCAATGGGCGCCGCCGTCCGACAGTGAGATCACGGCGTCGTCATTGCCGAGCAGACCCTTGACGAAATCGAGATTGCCGTCGGCGTAGTTGAGTAGCGGTAGATAGATAAATCCGGTGCCATCGCCTTCCATCAACAGGTCATAAGCGTATTCGTCGCCGCTGACGCCCTTGGCGGCGGCGAGGGCTGCGATGGTTTCGCTGGGCACGGGCTCATAGTTGAAATCGTCGTTCATTGCGTATTGCAGAAACCAGGCTTTGCTAACGACCATGCGCAGTTCTTGGAGTTCACCCCCCAACACTGGATCTTCGGCGATGATGCGGGCGCGGAACTTGGGGTCGCGCAGGGTTTTCAGCTGCACGTCCCAGGGCTTGCC
>VFKO01000226.1 GCA_009885515.1 Rhodobiaceae bacterium
CTTATGCCGGGGTGCCGGAGATTGCGCCGCAGTGGGTCGATGAAAACCGGTTGGGGTTGTGCATTGTAGATGTGCGCGAACTCACTGAGTTTCATGGCGAGCTGGGCCATGTTGTGGGCGCGCAGTTGATACCGCTGGGCGAGTTGTCGAGACGGTTCGGCGAGATCGGACGGGACAAGCCCGTCGTTGTTGTGTGCCGTTCGGGTGCGCGTTCGGCCCGGGCGACACTGTTTCTGCGGCAGCAGGGTTTTGAGCGGGTTGCCAATGTCACGGGCGGAATGCTGCGGTGGCGGGCGCAACATCTGGCGGTTGAATGACTGACGCGGGTCTTGTGCGTGCCAGACGTGCCATAGCGGTATGGCTGTTGGCGGTCTGCGGGTTGATTGCGGTCATGGTGGTGGTCGGCGGGCTGACGCGCCTGACGGGCTCGGGGCTTTCGATTACTGAGTGGAAGCCGATACATGGCGCGTTGCCACCGCTGTCGCCGGCTGAGTGGAACGAAGAGTTTGAGGCCTATCAGAAAATACCGCAGTATCAGCAATTGAATTCGGGGATGACGCTTGATGAGTTCAAAGGGATTTTCTGGTGGGAGTGGGCGCACCGGAATCTTGGGCGATTGATCGGCTTTGCGTTTCTGCTGCCGTTTCTTGTTTTCCTGTTCCGGGGGCAGATTGAACGCGGGTTGATCCCCCGATTGATCGTTCTGTTCGTGCTGGGCGGGCTGCAAGGGCTGTTGGGCTGGTGCATGGTGGCGAGCGGCTTGAGCGGGCGTGTGGACGTTAGCCAGTACCGGTTGGTGGCGCATCTGGGACTGGCGTTGGTGATCTATGGCGCCATGTTGTGGACTGCGCTGCCGTTGTGGCGGGGTGAGTGGCCTGTAGCGGCAGCACCTCATCGGCTTTATCGATGGTCGTTGATCGTGATGGCGTTGATATTCGTTCAGATCCTGTTGGGAGGATTTGTTGCCGGTCTGGATGCGGGTTTGACCTATAATACCTGGCCGCTGATGGACGGACAGTTTGTGCCGGAAGGGGCCTATGCGACAAGCCCGATGTGGCTGGCGCCGTTCGAAGACGTCACCACTGTGCAGTTCAATCATCGCATGATGGGGTACGTTGTTTTTGCTTCGGTGATTGTCCTGTTCGTTGCCGGGATACGGCAAGGGTTGAAGGCCCCTGCTGGCGCCTATTTGGTGGCTACGGTGGTGCAGGTCTTGCTAGGGATCTTGACGCTGATAGCAGGCATGGCCCTGTGGCTAGCGGCGTTGCACCAATTCGGCGCGGTCGTGTTGCTGACAGCTTCCCTCATTCATGCTGATGCGCTACGCCGTTAAGGGGATTCCAATTGCCGTGGAAGCCGAAGGGAACGCGCACCGGCAATTTTGCCGTTGCGATGGGTCCTGCCTTTACGTTTTGGGCGTCGAGGACGACGAGGTCGCTTCGGTTTTCATTGCCACGGAAAACGACGGTCAGCAGGTAGCCGTCGGCTTCTGCTTTACTTGCCGCTTTGGGGGCGAAGATGGGTTCCATGACGAAGTCGCCTGGCCCAGGTGTCCAGGTTTCGCGTGCGTTTTTTCCGAGATCGAAGTGCACGATTGTATCGAAAGGTGAACCGGGAAGTTTTTCACCCAGTATCGCGCCCGTGTAGCCATGGCGGTGCTTCAGGCCGGTCCAGCGATCATCGATGCGCGGGAACTCGGTTGCCAGATCGTCAAGTGGTTCGCGTTTGAACTGATCGGTGTTGGCGGCGAGGTCAAAGGTCCAGCGCTCAAGGCGGGCGGGAGCATCGGCGAGATTGGAGGGTGCGCGGCTGCCGTCGGCATTGGGGAACAACGGAACGCGCGGATAGACGCACAGGTCGAGCGTGACAGTGTTGCCCTCGGTGAATGAATTCATCGGATGATAGACGTAGGCGGGGGGACCTTTGAACCAGCGAATTTCGCTGGTGGTGCCTGCACGCGGCATGATGCCGATCAGGGATGGCTGTTCAGGATCCCAGGCGATGAGCGGGCCGCCTTTCATAATCCGGCCGAGATCGATGGTGGCGGGGAATATCGGAAAGATAATGTGCTGATCGGTGATGGCAAAGTCGTGCACCATGCTGGCATAGGGCGCTTTGAACATTTCCGAGCGCACGACTTTTCCATCGCGGCCAACAACTGTGAAGGAAATGTCCGGCGTGCCGGGGCCTGCGGCCATGTAACCGAAGAAAAACATTTCGCCTGTGCGCGCGTCGATTTTGGGATGGGCGGTCATGGGGCCGGTGTAACGGCCGTCGAACGTCGAAGGGCCGATGGTTTCGAGCGTGGCGGGATCCATCAGCACGGGTGATGAGCCTTCGTCGAGCGCGTAGAGTTTGCCGGCGTGGGGGACGATGTTGGTGTTGGCGACGTTGCGTTGCTTGCCTTCGACTGAAGGGTCGCCGGGATCGAAACTGAAAGCGGAATTGTAGAGGCGGCGGCCTGCTTTGCGCTGCTCTTGATATTGATGCGTTTGGACCCAGCGGTTGCGATAGCGGACGCGGCTGTCTTCGATAAAAAATCCGTGCACCATGCCCTCGCCCAGGAACCAGTGATGAGAATTTCCAAGCGGCGGAAACATCGGGTTTGGTCCGGTGCGATAGAGCGCACCCTGGAGATCGCGGGGAATTTCACCCTCGATGACGATGTCGCCGGCATCGCACTCAGCCAAGAGCGGGGCAAAATTGCCGGAGAGGTAAGGCAGGGCGGGGAAAGATTTCATACCGTGTTCCAGCTTTTTGATTTAGGAGATCATCACATAGATTGCTTCAATGGCACAGAGTAGACGCATGGCAAAGCCGTATAAACTGTACGCTGCGAAAGGTGGCGGTTCGATGATTGTTGAGGCCGCATTCGGGTTCACGAAGCTGCCGCTTGCGATCAAGGATGTCAGTTGGAATGATCTTGGCTGGGACAGCAAGGCGCTGAAGTATC
>VFKO01000519.1 GCA_009885515.1 Rhodobiaceae bacterium
GACCGCGAGGAGCGCCCCGACATCGATCAAATCTACATGTCGGCGTTGCATCATCTGGGCGAGCAAGGCGGCTGGCCGCTGACGATGTTCTTGACGTCGAAGGGCGAGCCCTATTGGGGGGGCACCTATTTCCCGCCCGAGGCTAAGTTCGGCAAGCCTGCGTTTGGGGATGTGCTGAAGGAAGTGGCCAGGCTCTATCGCGAGAACGGCGAGCAGGTGTCCAAGAACACGCAGACCATTCGCACCGGCTTGCAGCGGGTGTTTGAGGTCAACCGGCCGGGGCCGCAATTGGATCCGATGACGCTTGATGCGGCCATGAAACGCCTGTGTCAGACCTTCGATGTTTTTCATGGCGGGTTAGCGGGCGCTCCGAAATTTCCCAATGTACCGGTGGTCGAGTTGATGTGGCGCGCTTATTCGAACACGGGCCTGTCGCAGTTTCAGCAAGCGGTCGACCTGACGCTGTCGAATATGTGTCTGGGCGGAATCTACGATCACCTCGGCGGCGGGTTCGCGAGATACGCGGTCGATGACGTTTGGCTGGTGCCGCACTTCGAGAAAATGCTCTACGACAATGCGCTGTTGATTGACATCTTGACGATGGTCTGGCTGCATTCGCGCAACCCCACCTATCGGGCACGCATTGAAGAGACCGTTGGTTGGACGCTGCGAGAAATGGCCGTTGAAGGCGGGGCCTTCGCGTCGTCGCTCGATGCGGATACCGAAGGCGAAGAAGGCAAGTTCTATACGTGGAGCGAGGCCGAGGTTGATACGGTGCTGGGCAAGGATGCACCGCTGTTCAAGCAAGTCTACGACGTGCGGCCCCAGGGGAACTGGGAAGGCAAGAATATCATTCATCGTCTGCGCATGGCGTTGGCGCTGCCTGCGGTGCAGGAAGGCAAGCTGAACGCGTTGCGCGAAAAGCTGTTCGTGGCGCGAGCCAAGAGAATTGCGCCGTCGCGCGACGACAAGGTGCTGGCCGACTGGAACGGATTGATGATCCACGCCATCGCCTCGGCGGCAGAAGGATTGAACCGGATCGACTGGCAGGCCGCAGCTGTGAAAGCGTTCTGGTTTGTCGCCGAGACGATGGGCGCGGGTGACCGCTTGTGCCATAGCTGGCGCGCAGGACAGTCAGGTGCGCCCGGCCTTGCGGATGACTATGCCAACATGGCGCGGGCTGCCATCACGCTTTACGAGATAACGGGACACAAACCCTATCTGGACAAAGCCGTCGCGTGGACGAAGACCCTGGATGAGGTGTTCTGGCGCTCCGACATCGGCGGCTATGCGCTGACGGCGAATGACGGCGAGATTCCGCTCGTGCGTGTACGAACGGTGCTGGACGGTGCGACGCCGGCCGCCAACGGGACGATGATGCATGTGCTGGCACGCTTGCTCGGGGTCACGGGCAATAAAAATTATGCCGAGCGTTACAGTGTCCTGACGCAGGCGTTCGCGGAAGACGCGCGCCGGCAACCGGCGGCGGCCGCGACCTATTATTGCGGTTTCGATTTGATATTGCGGGCGGTGCAAATTGTGATTGTCGGCGAGAAGAATTCGTCGAGCGTGGCGGCCTTTCGCGACGTGTTCCGGCGGGTGAATCTGCCGAACAAAATCATCATCACGATGGCCCCCGGCGAGATGCTTTATGCGGGTCACCCTGCAGCAGGCAAAGGCCAGATCGGCGACAGGGCGACGGTGTATGTGTGCAGCGGGCAAACGTGTTCACTGCCCATCACCGACCCCAACCAGCTGGAGATGCAGTTGAAGACGCGCATGCTTCCGGCGGGCTCGATGCCGAGCGCACCTGTTGCGTCTTAGGTTGAATGGATGGAACGCGTCTTTTTGGATTCGCTTCGTCCCGTTTCCATCTGTAAAAACGGTGACATAGTAATATGACCAAAGCCATTCGGATCGAAAAAACCGGCGGACCAGAGGTACTGCAGTGGCAAGACGTTCAATTGGCGCCGCCTAAATCCGGCGAAGTGCGGGTGCGCCACACGGCAGTGGGCGTCAATTTTATCGACATCTATCACCGCACGGGGCTCTATAAATTACCCCTGCCCGCCGGCCTTGGCCTGGAAGGCGCAGGTGTAGTGGAAGGCGTAGGAGCTGGGGTTACGCGGTTTCGCGAGGGTGACCGCATCGCCTATGCGTCTGGCCCGATTGGCGCCTATAGCGAGGCAGCGAATGTCGTCGCTGATCGCGCGGTCAAGGTTCCGGACGGGGTCAGCGATGAGATCGCGGCGGCAATCCTGCTCAAAGGTTTGACCGCTCACTATCTGCTGCGGCGGACTTACAAAGTGAAGCAAGGCGAGACGATCCTGTTTCACGCGGCGGCCGGCGGTGTGGGGATGATCGCGGTTCAATGGGCCAAGTCACTGGGTGCTACGGTGATCGGCACGGTTGGAAGCGACAAGAAAGTCGCGTTGGCTGAGCGCCTTGGCTGTGCCCATGTGATCGTCACGTCGCGTGAAAATGTGGCGAACCAGGTGCGCGAGATTACTGGCGGCAAGGGCGTTCCGGTTGCCTATGACTCGATCGGGCGCGACACGTTCATGGCGACGATCGACTCGATTGCGCCGCTGGGTCTGTTCGTGAGTTTCGGCAATGCCA
>VFKO01000464.1 GCA_009885515.1 Rhodobiaceae bacterium
GCATCGCGGGGCCCGATTTGCGTTTTAAGCGAAAACTGACAAAATGTCAGAACCCCACTCCGTGAAAGACCGTGCCCTGCCAAGCGAACATTTTGACGTCCTCATTATCGGCGCTGGCCTGTCCGGCATCGACGCCGCCTGGCATCTGCAAAAGAACAATCCAAAAAAATCTTACGTCATTCTGGAAAACCGCGAGCGCATCGGCGGCACCTGGGACCTCTTCCGCTATCCCGGCATCCGTTCGGACTCAGACATGCTGACCATGGGCTACGGCTTCCGTCCCTGGACCCACCCCAGCACCATCTCGCCGGGCGACGCCATCCGCGACTATGTCACCGATACAGCAAAAGATGCCGGCATCGACAAACACATCCGCTTCCGCCACAAAGTGCTGAGCGCGAGCTGGGACACAGCGACCGCGCGTTGGACGGTGGAGGTAGAGCGCGGCACCGAACGCCTCACAATCACCACCAACTTCCTCTTCTCCTGCGCCGGCTACTACAAGTACGACGAAGGCTACACGCCAACCTTCCCCGGCCGCGAAAACTTCAAAGGCCCGATCGTCCACCCGCAACACTGGCCCGAAACTCTCGACTACAAAAACAAACGCGTCATCGTCATCGGCTCCGGCGCCACCGCCATGACGCTCGTCCCCGCAATGGCGAAAACCGCCGCATACGTCACGATGCTGCAACGCTCGCCCACTTACGTAGTCTCAAGGCCGGAGCAAGACGCACTCGCCAACCGCCTGCGCAAAATCCTGCCCGCAAGCTGGGCCTACGCCATACCGCGTTGGAAGAACATTCTGCTCGGCATGTATTTCTACAACCTCACGCGCAAGAAACCCGCGCGCGTGAAGGAGATGATCCTCAAAGGCGTTCGCGCCCACCTCGGCCCCGACTACGATGTGGCGAAGCACTTCACGCCCACCTACAACCCGTGGGACCAGCGCCTCTGCCTCGTCCCCGACGCCGACCTGTTCAAAGCCATAAAGAGCGGCAAAGCCGAAGTCGTCACCGACCACATCGACAGCTTCACCGCCAAAGGCATCAGACTCAAGTCGGGCCAGGAACTCCAAGCCGACATCATCGTGACAGCCACCGGCCTGCAGCTCGAAGCCATGGGCGGCGCCACCGTCACCGTCGACGGCAAGCCCGTCGATTTCGGCAAAACCTTTACCTACAAGGGCCTGATGTATTCCGGCGTCCCCAACCTCGCCAGCGTCTTCGGCTACACCAACGCCAGCTGGACGCTGCGCGCCGACCTGATCTGCGACTACGTCTGCCGCCTGCTGAACACCATGGACCAAAAAGGCGTCCAAATCGCCACCCCGCGCCTCAAAGACGAGAGCATGCAACCCGAACCCTGGCTGGATTTCTCATCCGGCTATGTCCAACGCGCAATCGCCATTCTCCCCAAGCAAGGCCCCAAAGCCCCCTGGCGCCAAAACCAGAACTACTTCGCGGATATCAAGGACATGCGAAGGGCACCGATCGAGGACGGGGTGTTGGAGCTTGCGAAAGCTGGCGCGGTGATAAAACCGGCGTTGGCGCGGGCGGCGGAGTAACACATCCAACACTTCACTCGGGAAGAGAGCGAACGTCGTCGACCATGCAGTCAGCACCTTAGCACCGCCAACGCAGCCTACCTAGTTGACACATCGTCAATGCGTATACCGTCCCTCAAATTATCCTGCTTCCGCATCAGTTCGTGTAGATCGCGAACTGGTTCGCCCACTTTCCATTGTTCTCAACCATCAGCGAATAATAGGTATCTTGCTGGGGCTTCCACTGGCAAAACTCGAAGTCTTCCCAGTTGCGGCTTTCGCAAACCACTGTGCCCTTTTCATCCAGTACTACCAGGTTGATCTTCGTTGTAAGTAAAAAGTCAGCACGCGCCAGAGACCCCACTACCGCAACCCGCGCAGGCTCGTGCCCAAAGAATTTTAGTCGGAACTTGGCCCGCGCCCCGCGTTGAAGCGTCTGCTTGTGGACATACGGTCCCCCGGTCCCCACCCTTTCGATCTCTTCGTCGATCCAAAGGCGACTCGCCTCAATGACACCCAACATCGCTGTGTCTGTGCCGGCTAGCGCATGAGCCTCAGTCAATTGCGATTGCGGAGTGTGCTCGACTTGAGCGGGCGCTTTCGCGGCATCGGCTGCGCCGCCGGAAATTTCTGGTGACATTAGCCTCGCGTATGGGTGTCCCCACGCCAGAAGCCGCGCGGACGCCACCAACAGGATCGGGTCCCGCTGCCCGTGACCAGCACTAGCAAGTTGCGCTGACAGATAAATGCGCTCTACGGCCGCCGAGAGGTAAATTCTGGTTGACGCATCACCGTCCCCGGTCCCCGCGAATGTTGTGGAAGCAAAAACAGCAAACATCATCGCCATTCCAGCTGCCAGAGCCCTGCCCGTCATTTGACCTCTCATTGTCTTTCTCCTTGCTTGCCTCAGGTCGCTCGCCTGCGACCGACGAACTACCGCTCACAAAAATTGAGATTGCGGTAGAGACGATAAAAAATACGGTGACAGCTTCCCGCCCCCCTCACGCCACCGCCTGCAGCCCCCTCTTCGCCACCAGCGTCAGCAGCTTCAGCGCCGCGCCGCTTGGGTGCTTCTCGCCGCGCTCCCACTGGCTGATGAGGCCGGTCGTGACGTTGAGATAACGCGCGAACACGGCCTGGCTGGCTTTCTCGCGCGCTCTGATCCGCCGTATTTGCACGGCGCTGAACTGCTCCACAGGCGTGAGACAGATCTCGTCGAATTCCTTCATCGTCTTTTTACCGAGAACGCCCGCCTCCCTAAGCCCCAGCGCGGTCTCGTGCACCGCCGCCAACACGTTGCTGCGATATCGTTTGGCCATTGCACATGATCTCCGTGATCGTTCCGTTCCTGATCGACGCCGCCAACGGGGGTATCAGATTCGTTTGCTCATCTCCTCGGCGACGTTCCGGCCCAGATAAAAGACGCCCGCGATGTCGACGCGATGCGCCTCGTCGTCGACGGCAAACGCAATCGTGATCGTGCGGCGCCAACCGATCATGCGCAGCCCGGGTCTGATCTGATCGCGAACGGTCCCCCGATGTGGCGTTATTGCAAGACCCTCACAATGGGCGATCAGCCGTTCCACAAAACTATCGGCAACCGAATTGCTGTTTGCATTGGCGATGTGCGCGCGAATGGACGCCAGATCTTCGGCCGCAGCCGACGAAAAGACCACGCTAAATTGCTGCATCGCTTAGGCTTTGCCGAACACACGCGCTCTCACTTGATCGGCGGTCAGCGAGGTGCCCGGCGATGCGCGCATGGCGTCGAGACGCGGGCCGACCACGTCGCGCAACCATGCGTCGAGTTCCGGGGCAAGATTGTTTTCGAGCGCCTCAAGCGCGTCGGCGACCGCCGCCTCGGCGTTGGGATATGCCGCGGTCCGCAGCAAGCGTTCAAGGCGCGACGCGGCATCGCCTTTCAGGGTTAAGGTGAGTTCCGGCATGATCGTTCCACTCTTTGCGACGGCATTCTAGCACACCACTCCGCTTGCGCGAACACCCGAGTACACCCCTTGTTTGCGACCAGCGCTAACGCCCATTCGCCAACGCCATCACCCACGCGCGCACCGCTTCGTCGCTCCACAGGCCGTCATAGGCAACGTCGGCCTCATAAACCTCAAGCGACCCGCGCCCGCCCCCGCGGCTCACCTTTTGCGGGAACGTCAACGCGGCGAGTTTCGACGGCAACTCCTCGCTGCGCACTTCCATATAAGCACCATCGCCCGACGTCGCCGAGCCGATCAACTGCACGCCCGGCACCATCAACACTTGGTCGGCGAAGTTCAGGCACGACGAACCGCACGAACCGTTCGAAAGAAAATAGACGCGCGCCGGAAACGGGCTTGGCCCGCGCGGCCGCAGCTTGGTCATGCCGCCCGAGGCCGCCGGTTGGCAATCTCCCAAACGCCACAGCGGTGGATCGTTCGCAGCGCTGCGCGACAACTGCCAATCCAGAAACACCGCTTGAAATCGTTGCATGGAAAAGGCGCCGAATTCCTTCACCATCTCGTCGGACCACGCCCGCCAATAAGCGGCGTTGCCCGGCGAGGCGCGCCAGTCCACCGCCTCTTTGCGGGTCGGCGGCGCAAAACGATCCAGCACCTCTGGCGTAAACACCGCCACCGCCAAACGATCCGCCCATGTCGAGTTGCCACCGCCATTGCCGCGCGTGTCGATCGCGATGGAGCGCGCTTGGCGCATCGCAGCGCCCTTCTTCTCGACCTCGGCGATCAGCGCCTCAAGCTTGGGCGCCGTGTCCTGGCCCGAGCTGAAGGTCGGCACGCCGATCCAGAACACGCCGGGGGCCACCTCGCTCACACCCCACGGGGCGGAAGGCCCGCGCCCGGCCTTCACATACTCCGCCGTCCATGCCTCTTCGGGCTTGGGCAGCGCCCGCCAATTCAGCGCCGCGTCGACAACCCGTCCCTCTATTTCGAACCGGCACTGCGCCGGCGGCGGCGCGAAAGGATTGCCGCGATCGAGAAACAGCCGCGTCACCGCCTGCCGCCGCTCGGCCGCCAACGCCGGATTATACCTGAACGGATAAACGCGCTCGGCCACCAAGGCGGCGAGCGCTTTGCCCTCGCACTGCACAACCTTGGCCCCCAAAGGCGGCACGCTTGCGTCGTTCGCATCGCGATAAACGATCTTGGCTGCCTCGCCTTGCTGGGACACGATAAACCCCGGCCATCGCCTTGCGGGCAGCTCTCCCGTCACGTTGACCGCGATATGCGGATCGCGAAACCCATTGATGTAAGCAGCGATCGTATAGAAATAGCCGCCAAGGTCGCTCGCCTGCTCCGCCCGCGCCTCGGCCGCGGCAAAGCCTTGAACCGCCCATGCGCGATATTGAGGATTTTCCGCATCATAGGGGACCGGCGTGTGGTCCCAGATCATCTGCCGCGCCGCCGCCAAGTCGATCAGCGTGCGCGCCCGCCAATTCGGCGAGCCGTCCGGGTTCACCGGCGCCCCGGCGACAAGCCTAGCCGGCGGCCGTTCAATCCGCCCCATCGGCGGCAAAGTGCACGAGAACCAACAATACCCGCCCACGACAAACGCCGCCGCAACGGCAACGATCACCGTCACCCCAATAAGAAAATGGCGCATCCCCAACCCGCCCCAGACACAATTTCGGGGCGCAGTTTAGCAGCGTCAGCCCTTCTTAGCCAGCCAGCGCGCGTAAGCCTTAACTCGTCGCTTCGCGCAAAATCGTGGCGATCGCGTCTTCACCATCAGGGCTATGGATCCAGCTCTCGGCTGCCGACTGGCTGTCGAATTGCAGTGGCACGCGCTGGGCTTTCACACGATCCGGAACAGGCACAAACACTTCAAACGTGCCAGCAAAACGCATGTCCTTCGTCGCCTCGGCAAAGGCGCTGGGCAGTGCTTTTTTCTTCTTCATCTGGGAGCGCCTTCAAGGGTTGCCCGCTCCCTACCCCTTGGCCGCCCGCTTGTCTTGTCCGAAGTCAACGTCACAGTGTCGCGGGGTTGTACTTATTGGCGCGCAAGCTCACGAAATGAGATCAGCCGCTTGCGGCTTTCGCACCACAGGGCAAGCTTAACGCACGCGAAACTCTGCCACAGCGTCAGCCGCCCCATATCCCGAAGTTCGGGATGATCCAGCAACACGCGGCGCAACCGATAGAAGGGAATGCGCGCATTCAGATGATGCACATGATGCACGCCGATATTGGCCGTCAGCCAGCGCAACGGCGCCGGCAAATCGTAATGCGAACTGCCCGCCAGCGCCGAGTCTTGAATATTCCACTCCCCGCC
>VFKO01000370.1 GCA_009885515.1 Rhodobiaceae bacterium
GGGTCCCGTGTCTGCGAAGCAGCACAAGAGTGCCGCTTCGCGCACGGGATGACAACTTTATTTAGCGTTCAAGAAACGCAACCCGCTCGCGCGCGTTCCATTTCAACACAGGCCACTCGCCGCGTGCCAGTTGGTCGAGCGTGGTTTTCTTCTCGTCGAGCCTGTCCTGATAGATCCAGTAGTTCGCGACCACGCGCTCGACGTAGCCCCGCGTTTCCCGTGACGGCAGGCTCTCGATGAAGAGCAGCGGATCACCCCGGTGATCGACCTCCTTCAACCATTTCTGCAAATTACCAGGCCCGCCATTATACGACACAATCAGTTTCACCAGATCGCCGTCCGGCTCGACGAACGAAAACATTTTCTGCAGATAGCGTTGACCGATACTCAAGTTGAAAGCCGGATCAAACAGCTTCGCCTTGGCGCCGGGATTATCCAGCGTCGTGTCCTTCATCGTGCCTGCTGCTGTCGCTGGCATCAATTGCATGAGCCCGCGCGCATCAGCCGAGCTTGTCACCCGCATTTCAAACTTGCTCTCCTGGCGCACAATGGCGTGCACCAGCGCCGGATCAACCTGCCAGCCATCCGACGGCTTGACACTCATCACCGGATAGGCCGCCGCTTTCAGATCGGGATCACGCGCCGCATGCGCGCCCAACAGTTGTATATGCGCAAACCCCATTTCGTGCGCCAGCGCAATGAACGGCCGGTCGAGTTCCGTGTTGAGCCGCCCATGCGCACGCGCGATCGAACCCTCAGCCGCCTCAAGCTCACCCACCTGATACAACGCCACGCCGCGCCCGATCGCCGGAACTTTCAACAGGCGCTGGAAACCGGCCTTGTCAAGCTTCGGTTCGTTCCACGACAACGAGGGATCGCGGCCAAGCAGATGCAACGCCAGCAATCCATAGAACGTGCGCGGCTTGCCGGCCGAAATCTCCAGCATCGCCGAAACTTTCTCGGGTTGCCGCGCAATGAGATAAGAACGCGCCGCCCAAAATCCCGCCGCCGCTTTCAGCCACGATGTCGAGGCCGGATTACCAGCCATCGCCGCAAAGTGGGCAGCGGCACTGTCGTATTTTCCCAACCGGAACGCCGCGAGCCCCGCGATCCAGTCAGCCTCCGGCACTTCGGATCGCACCTGCTCGGCCACGCGATTGGCCAGCACGAAGGCGGTACTTGAGTCGCCCGAATAATACTGCCCCGCCGCAACCTGATGCACCAAGCGCCCGAAATCGGCAGGCGGCAACCGGGCTTTGAGCTCAGAGCTTTCCAAATACGTCGCCGCGGCATCGGCCTTGCCCGACGCAATCAGGTTTTTCAGTTTCTTGGACTCAGCTTGCGCTTGCGCTGAATTGTAGTCCGCGCCGGCATCGGACTCATCGGAATTGCCGCGAATGATCCGCTTGACCGGCGCCTTCAGCTCAGCCGCCCGCGCGGCATCTTTGCGCTCAGCCAGCGTATGAACGCGCAGCGCTTCCGGATAATCGGCATATTTCGAAAGCCAGGCCTTGAGATCGTCGAATTCCGCCACCGTTTGCGGACTCAAGAAACCTTTCGCCGCAACATGGCCCATCAACGAACGGTTTTTGACCTGGCTCGCCAGTGCTGCAGTATTTTCCTTGTTGCCTGTTGCCGCCGCCGCGAAAAGCTTCTTGTAAGTCTGCACATCCTCATCGCTCAGCACGCGCACGAACGA
>VFKO01000501.1 GCA_009885515.1 Rhodobiaceae bacterium
GAAGCAGTGACAGCGATGCCGCTGATGGCGGTGCTGAGACTGGCGAAATCGGCAAGGGTCATTGTGAAGGTTCTCCGAAAGGCTGGTGAGCAATGCGTATCGCCAGCCTAATCACGAAATGCGGAATGTTTCTAGATATCCCTATTTGCTCCCGACGATGGGCGCGGCTGTGATGTTCGGGTCGACGTTTGGGGTCGCCGCTTCTGCCATATGGTCTGTCCAAATAGCAAAAAAGTCCGGCGGCTGAACAAGCTTGGTCCCTTGCACCAAGCCGTCAACGAAGTCGTGAAACTTGCCGGAATGAAAATGGCGCACAAATTTCCAAGCGTTGCGCAATCCTGGGTAGGCGATCATGGACTTCAGCGCAGTTAGGTCTGCTTCCCAACCGGACGCGTCCAGCGTGCCCGCGTGGAACTGCAAGTAGCTACGCGCAACTAAAACTGCGCATAGAAGCTCTATACTGCGCATATTGCGCCTATGCGCAGGAATAGAAGCGGGAATTCAGCCGAGTTGCCAAAGCCATCGGAAATCCAACCAAACTATTCCGCGCGCGGACTTGACATTGTTCTTTTTATGTTCCTATATAAGATGGCTTATTTTCAATCAGCATGGGGTTCGTTGTGATGTGCCGCGCTGTGGGTGTGATTGCGGCGCTGGACTTGAGTAATGAATACATTCCTGGCGTGGAGGCTGTGGTTTTTCCGTTTTCGTGCACACTAGCGTGCATGTTTGAAAAAGTGGCGGGGATGGGCCAAAAATGTTGTGAATAGGCAGAAGAAAAATGGCGGAAAAGCTTATCATGCACACATGCACGGGAAAACGAGATTCACACCCCCAGCGTCGATTTTCCGCCAAGTATTTTGTTAACCGGCTTCTTGTCCGATCGCTTCGCTGATCGACTTGAAGTTGTCGCGATCGAGGAGGGTGAGCAGTTCGCGTTTGAGGCGCGTGATGAGGTTTGGGCCTTCAAAGGTGAGGGCGGTGTAAAGCTGAACCAGCGAGGCGCCGGCTTTGATTTTCGTATAGGCATCGGCAGCCGACGCAATTCCTCCGACGCCGATCAAGGTGAGCTTGCCCTGGGTCAGGCGGCGCATGGTGCGCAGGCGGTCAGTGGAAAGCGCGAAGAGTGGCTGGCCTGACAAGCCACCGGTTTCGCCGGCGTGAACGCTCTTCAACGATTTGGGGCGCGCAATTGTTGTGTTCGAGACGATGAGGCCTTCGATGCCGTGAGACAGGGCAAGGGCCGCGATATCGGCGCAGGCGTTGTCATCGAGATCGGGTGCTATTTTGACGAGGAGCGGCGGGCGGCGATGCAGCTGCTTTCGCGCCGCGCTGAGTGCGGTCAGCAGGGCGTCGAGCTCCGCTTTGTTTTGCAGGCCGCGCAGTCCGGGCGTGTTGGGTGAGGAGATATTGATGGTGACATAAGAGGCCAGGGGCCCGAGTGCGTTGAGCCCTTTCACATAGTCGGCG
Organism: Rhodobiaceae bacterium; assembly: GCA_009885515.1. Lineage (GTDB taxonomy): Bacteria > Pseudomonadota > Alphaproteobacteria > Micropepsales > Micropepsaceae > SZUA-430. The sequence continues at coordinate 1,471 of VFKO01000501.1, forward strand.
ATGCGGTTGGAGGTGTCTTTGTTGGCGCCGATATTGATGCCGCGAATGCCGGCCTTGCCCTGAAGCATGTTGAGCCGTTGGCGCGCGGCCTCCAGGCCTTCGTTGTTGAAGCCAAGGCGGTTGATCACGGCACGGTCTTGCCTAAGGCGAAAGATGCGGGGTTTTGGGTTTCCACTTTGCGGGTGCGGGGTCACGGTGCCTGCTTCGACAAAGCCGAAGCCCAGTGCCAGCATGGCCTGGGTGACCTGGGCATTCTTGTCGAAGCCGGCGGCGAGGCCGATGGGATTGGGAAAGGTCAGCCCCAGGGTTTCAATCTGTAGACGTGGATCGTCGGGTCTGCCTGCGGTGAAGCTGTGGAAAACACTCAGCGCCCGGATCGTCAAGGTGTGTGCAAGCTCGGGATCGAGCCTTGTCAACACAGGTTGGGCCAGGTTTGCGAGCGTTGGAACAAGTTTCATCGTGTTAGGATGAGAATCAGTTTCCGTGCCGCTGTTCAAGGGCCCGGTGGTGCTTTCTCAAACGCAGGCGCGGCTTTCAGCCGATGATCTGCCCGGTGGAACCGTCGATGTTGTCACACAAGCAAATCTGGAGTGCGATTGATGCGCTCGCCGCCCGCTACGGACATTCGCCTTCGGGCTTGGCGCGCTCGGCCGGTCTTGATCCCACGACCTTCAACAAGAGCAAGCGCACGGGGCCGCAAGCACGGTTGCGCTGGCCATCGACGGAGAGCGTGTCGAAGATTCTTGTGGTCACGGGTGCCAGCCTTGAAGACTTTGTGGCCCTGGTGACGAAAAGCGGCGGGGCGCGGGGGGCGTCGCGCAATTTGCCGTTCCTGACGATGAAAGAGGCGCAGAAAAAAAAGGTCTTTGATGAGGACGGCCTGCCGCTTGCGAAAGCCTGGGACAGGCTTTCGTTTCCGGACATGGGCGATGACAAGGCTTTCGCGCTGGAGATTTCAAACGACGCAGCCGCACCGGTGTTTCGCAGTGGTCAGGTGCTGGTTGTTTCGCCCAAGGCTGAGGTTCGAAAGGGTGATCCGGTTGTGGTGAAGAATGGCGTCGGCTGCCTGATCATGAAGGTTGCGCGCCAGACGGCCAAAAAAGTTGAGCTGAAGGCGTTCAATCCTGCAATGGACGATTTGGTGTTGGAGCGCGAAAAGGTTGAGTGGATGGCGCGCATCATGTGGGTCCGGCATTGAGAGGCGTTTAGTTGGCGTAGCCTTGAAAGCGCCGCACGAGGCTTGCGAGCGCGTCCGGGCCTTCGGACTGTAACGCCCGGCTTAATTCACGCGCCTGGTTTTGTGAATAGAGGGCAAGGGCGTCGCCGGTGGGGACGCTGAGCGCGGCGGCGAGTGCAGCTTGGGCTTCGTCCTGAAATGACTTTTGGTCGAGCGCTAAAATCGACAAGGCGAAATGGACGTGCAGGACAACGTTGCTTGAGTTCCGGGCGAGCGCTTGGCGATACAGATCGAGGCCGCGCGACCTGGTGGCGCCGTAGGAGATCGCGGCCAGGACCGGTCCGGCGTGGTGAACGATCTCGAGGTTCCACGCGCCGAGAGACGCCTGTGCCCACAGGCTGTGCGGATCGAGTTCGAGCGCTTTAGTCAGGCTGTCGTGCGCTTTTTCGGGCAGGTCCTCGGATCGGGCCTGCATGACGCCGATCACACGGCCGCGAAAGCCCATCGCGATGGCGCGCTGAAGGTGTCCCTCAACATTCTTGGCGTCGAGCGCGATTGCTTGTTGGGCCAGCGCCTCGGCCTCAGACAGGCAGGGCAAACAGAATCCGCCGCTGCGGGTGACCGCCTCGGCGATGAGCGCGCGGGCTGCAAAAGCCAGTGAAGGGGCTGAGGCTTCGGCTTCAGCGATCTGTGCGGATTCTGCGAAGTGACCCGCATGAAAAACGTTCAAGGCTTCGGGCGGCACCGACGCCTGCGCCGTTGCCGCCAGCAAAAGTCCTGACACTAAAGTCGCGATCCGGAACCCAATCATGGCTTGAATGTAGGCGAGGTTCGTCGTGCTTGTCAGGTGATAAACTTTCCCGCCAGGCCTGCGCGGATGAGCGTTGCGGTGTTTTCGATACCGTAGAGAGCGGCAAAGGAGCCAAAGCGGGGGCCCTGGTCCTGACCGAACAGAACTTCGTAGAGCGCCTTGAACCAGTCGCGCAGGGGTTCGAAATTGTGCCTTTTGCCGATTTCGTAGACCAGTGTTTGCACGGCTTCGCCCGTCGGCGGGCCAGCGAATTTGTCGAGTTCGCGCGCGAGGTCATCGAGGGCTGCGCGTTCTTTTTCGCTTGCGGCACGATATTTTTTCTTGGGCTTCACAAAGTCTTCGTAGTAGCGGATTGCGTAGCCCACGAGCCTGGCCAAGGCGGGGTTATCTTTTGGATTTGCTTGCGGCGCATAGGTGTGAATGAAGCCCCAGAGTATTTCCGGTGTCGAGGCGGCTGACGCGGAAACGAGATTGAGAAGCAGCGCGAATGAAACGGGCCAGGGTTCCTGCGAGACGTTGCCGCCATTGATATGCCAGACCGGATTTTCAAAGCGCTCAGCTTCGCTTTGGGTTTGGTATTTGTCGAGGTGGGTGACGTAGTCATCGACTTCTTTCGGTATGATGTCGAAGAAGAGGCGCTTGGCTGTTTTTGGCTTCTGATACATGAACAGGGCCAGGCTTTCGGGTGCGGCGTAAGTCAGCCATTGTTCGACGGCGATGCCGTTGCCTTTGGTCTTGGAAATCCGTTGGCCTTTGTCGTCGAGAAAATGTTCGTAGGACAAAGTCTCGGGCGGGGCTACGCCCAAGGCGCGGCAAATTTTGGTCGATTGCTCGACGGAAGAAATCAAATCCTTGCCCGACATTTCGTAGTCGACGTCCAGTGCTATCCAACGCATGGCCCAATCGACTTTCCATTGCAGTTTGCAATGGCCGCCTGTGACCGGCACTTCGGCGGTAAACCCGTCTTCGTCGCGATAGGTGATCGTACCTTTTTCGCTGTCGCGGGCAATTACCGGCACTTGCAGGACTTGGCCGGTGCGCACGCAGATAGGAAGAAACGGGGAGTAGGTTTGTTGGCGTTCTTCGCCCAGGGTCGGCAGCATGATTTCCATCACGCGGTCGTACCCGGCCAGGATTGTGAGCAGGGTCTTGTCGAAACGGCCTGACCGGTAGCATTCGGTCGAGCTCAGGAATTCGTACTCGAAGCCGAACGAGTCCAGGAAGCTTCGCAGGCGGGCATTGTTGTGCGCGCCGAAACTGTCGTGGGTGCCGAAGGGGTCGGGCACTTTGGTCAGAGGCTGGCCGAGAAATTCGTGCATGCGCTCTTGATCGGGAATGTTGGGCGGTACTTTGCGCATGCCGTCCATGTCGTCGGAGAAGGCGATCAGGCGTGTTGGCTTGTCCGACAATTCGGCGAAGGCGCGCCGGACCCAGCTGGTGCGCGCAACCTCACCGAAGGTGCCAATATGAGGCAGGCCCGAGGGCCCATAGCCGGTCTCGAACAGAACGTGGGGTTTCGTCTTGCCTGCGGCCTCGTCGCGATTGAGGCGCTGGAGAATCCGTCGCGCTTCTTCAAAGGGCCAGGCCTTTGCGGCCATTGCCAAGTCACGGCGGGACGACATGCGGGAAACCTCGAGAAAGTTCTGAGCAAGCCATATGGGGCGCTTCTATGCGCGTCAACGCTGCTGCATAGTAGGGGCAATGGACAACTCAGCCGCTTCCGCTCTTGACGCAATCCCGGCACTCGTCGCGACGTTCCGCCGCGCGTTGATTGCGACGTCGGACGGGCAGTTTCAGGAACCCTCGCCGGAGTTAGCGTTGCAAGCCGCCGCAGCGACGCCGCATTTGACGGCGCATACCGGCATGACGTTTCAGCGCCTGGGCGGCGCGCGGAATGAACCGCGCGCGTGCCATTTCGATGTGCTTGAACTTTTTGCGTTCATACGCCCTGCGCGTCCGATCGCACCCAGCGTATCGGCAATGGCGCGGGCGCTGAAGCTTCCAGTGCCGGGCAGTTTGCCGGAGCAGGCTGGAACCCTGCGAGAGATTGCCCGGATGCTTCTCGATGAGGCGGCACGCATTGAAGGCCGGCCGATGGCGGCAAGAGTTGCTGCCGCGATGGGACTTAGCCGTTGGGCTTGGGCGCCGCTTTTGCTTGAGCGCATGGACCCGCAAGGCCGCGCGCGGGCGACGCCGCGCATGGATGTCTGGCGCGAGCTCCCAGAGTGGGAAGACACGCCGCCCGCCGGTCAACCTGGCAGCATGCCGGTGTCGCCAGAGGAGGCGCGGGCGCATCTGGCGGTCATCGTTGGCGAAGGTGCAGAAGTCCGGCGGACACAGTCCGACTATGCGGCGTTGGCGTCCGAGGCTTTCCGGCCGCGCGCGCATGAGAGTGAGCCGGTGGTGGTTCTTGCCGAGGCAGGGACGGGATTGGGCAAGACGGCTGGATATCTGGCGCCCGCAACGCTGTGGGCGGAGCGCAATGACGGCACGGTTTGGATTTCGACTTATACGAAAAACCTTCAACGGCAGATCGCTCAGGAATTGCAGCGTGTTTATCCTGATCGTGCAGAGCGCGCCGAGAAGGTCACAATCCGCAAGGGCCGCGAGAACTATGTTTGTCTTTTGAATTTTGAAGAGGCGTCCGGACGATTGCCGGTCTTGATTGAACGCGAGACGGTAGCGTTGGGGTTGGTGGCGCGCTGGCTGACCGCGACCAAGGACGGCGATCTGGTTGGGGGAGACTTTCCGGCCTGGGTCTGGCCGCATCCCGGATTTGCGACGAGCCTTACCGACAGGCAGGGCGAGTGCATTTATGCAGCGTGTCCGCACTACCGGCGCTGCTTTCTTGAGCGCATCGTGCGCAAGACGCGCGGCAGCCGGGTTGTTGTCGCCAATCACGCGTTGACGATGGTTGAAGCGGCCCGGCACTCAGCAGCAGCAGAATTTGATCCGGAAGAGCACAGTGCGCGACCATTGCGTTACGTGTTTGATGAGGGCCATCACATTTTTGATGCTGCCGACAGTTTCTTCGCCATCCACATCACGGGCTGGGAGGGTGCGGAGTTGCGCCGCTGGTTGCGCGGGCCGGAAGGACGAAGCTCGCGGCGCGGGCGCGGCCTGATTGAGCGGTTGACACCCGTGCTGCAAGACGCGCCGGGAGAACTCGATAGAGCCCAGGACATCGTGCAACGCGCGTTGGCCCTGCCGGGGGATGGCTGGCTGACGCGGGTTGGCAATGAGGCACCGCGTGGAGCGATGGAGCGGTTTTTGCTGGAGGTGCGCACGCAAGTGCGGGCGCGGTCGGGAGATGTGGCGTCACCCTATGGGCTGGAGTGTGAAGTCATACCGTCGATGCCGGGTTTATTGGCGGCTGCGATCCAATTCAGAGAGGCGCTCCAGGCATTGGCGGCGCCGTTGAATGAACTGGCGCTGACTTTACGACGCATGCTGCGCGAGGAGACTGGCGAAGCGTTTTCACAAAATCGATTGCGAGCCGAGGCCGTGTTGCGGGGCATCGAGCGGCGTTCCAAGCAACAATTGCCCGCTTGGATCATGGCGTTGGACTGTGTGGGTGAGCCTGTGCCCGGCGGATTTGTTGATTGGCTGTCGCTTGAACGGTTCGAAGGTCAGGATTCGAATATTGGCTTCTACCGGCACGCCATTGATCCCACCGTGCCGTTTGCCGCTGAAGTTCTCGAACAGGCGCATGGTGCTTTCATCACCTCAGCAACGCTGCGAGACCGGCCGCCGGAGAGTGACGAAAGCACTGAGGGCTGGCGTGCGGCGGAGATCCGCACTGGTGCAGGCCATTTGGTGGTGCCAGCTGTGCGGGCGGCGTTTGCCTCTCCGTTCGACTACAAGCGCCAGACACGCGTGATTGTTGTGCGCGATATCAACCGGGACGCTGATTTGATTGCAGGCGCCTATCGCGATTTGTTTATTGCTGCGGGTGGTGGCGCACTTGGGCTGTTTACCTCCGTGCGCTCACTCAAGTCGACCTACCGCGCCATTGCACCAACCTTGAGTGCCCACGGTATTCCGCTTTATGGGCAACATGTCGATGGACTGGATACCGGGTCCTTGGTCGATTTATTTCGCGAAGACGAGGACTCGTGTTTGTTGGGGACGGATGCTTTGAGAGATGGCGTCGATGTGCCGGGGCGCGCATTGCGTCTGGTTGTCTTCGAAAGGGTTCCTTGGCCGCGACCTGACATTTTACACAAGGCAAGACGCGCGGTGTTCGGCCGGACCTATGACGACCAACTCACACGGCTGCGGCTGGCGCAAGGGTTTGGACGGCTCATTCGCAGAGCTTCTGATCGCGGCGTATTTGTGCTGCTTGATGCGCGCACGCCGACACGATTGCTTTCAGGGTTGCCATCGGGGGTCGAAGTTGTCCGGCTGGGCCTTGCGGAGGCCATAGTTGCCGTTAAGGAGTTTCTGCAGACGCCCGGGCTTGCCGATCCGGCGCGGCACCAATAGGTTGCGGCAGCAACTTTCCAAGAGGAATGGATATGACCGCACAAACGACGCTCAATCCGCACGCCGCGTTAATTTATATCATGGTCGTGGCGTCGGCGGCCGATGCCAGTATGAGCGACGCGGAGCTTCACGTCATTGGTAACCTGGTGCGTTCATTGCCGGCATTTCGAGGCTTTCAGCCGGACAAGATTATTCCGGTCGCGCGGGAATGCGCTGCGATCTTGCAGGAACGCGAAGGCCTGGAAGCCGTGATTGGTCTGGTGAAAGAGGCGTTGCCACAGCAATTGCGCGAGACCGCGTATGCGTTGGCGCTCGAAGTGGTGTTGGCCGAAGCGCCGGTTTATCCTGAAGAGAACAGGGTGTTGCAACAGTTGCGCACCAGGCTGGAAATTGATCGCTTGACTGCTGCGGCGCTGGAGAAGGCGGCAATTACCCGTCATGCCTCCATTTCGGACTGATATGAGCGGGGAAAGCGAGACTCTACTCAGACTGTCCATTTTTGCCGGGGTGTTGATCGTGCTCGCTGGCCTTGAGGTTTTGTGGCCTCGACGAGCGGTGCCGGGGCGCGTGATAAGGTGGCCTGCCAATGCCGCGCTCAGTGTTCTCAACAGCGTACTGACCAGGTTGATTTTTCTTGTGGTCCCCAGCCTTTCGGTTTTGGCGGCCCTGTACGGGGAGGGTCAGGGGTTTGGCGTGTTGCCGCGGCTTGGACTCACTGGGTTCGTGGCGGGATTTGTGGGGTTCATTCTCCTGGATCTGGCAATCTATATTCAGCATGTAGCGTTTCACTATGTGCCGGCATTCTGGATGGTGCACCGGGTGCACCATGCGGATACGGAATTTGATGTGACGACAGGCATCCGGTTCCATCCAGTGGAAATCATATTCAGTCTGGTGTGGAAGATTGCCGTGGTTCTGATGCTTGGCGTTCCGGCTTTTGCGGTTTTTGTTTTTGAGATCGCCCTCAATGCAACGTCGATGTTCAGTCATGCGAATGTGAGGCTGCCTTTATGGCTCGACAGGCTGGTGCGGCGAGTGACAGTGACGCCTGACATGCATCGCATACATCATTCGATAGCGATGGATGAGACAAACTCCAATTTCGGGTTTAACTTGTCGCTGTGGGACAGGCTGTTTTCGACCTACCGGGAATCTGCGGCTGGAAGTCAGGAAACAATGCTGATCGGCCTCGCATCCTATCGCGGGGCACGGACGGCGCAATTGTTTTGGTTGCTCAGGTTCCCGTTCGCGCGTGGGCCTTCGGCATGAAGACGATATTTATTCTGCGGCACGCCAAGTCGGATTCAGACAATCCGCAATTGAACGACTTCGAGCGCCCGCTGAACGAGCGCGGCGTCGAGGCCGCAGGGAAAATTGGCGCCTACTTCAAATCCAAAAAATACTCGTGTGACATCGTATTATGCTCTTCAGCGCAGCGCACGCGTGAAACTTTTGGTCTGATCGAGCCCTATTTGCACAAAGGAATGAGTGTGAAACTCGACGACCAGCTTTATTTGGCCGAGCTAAAATACCTGGTTCGTTGCTTGCGCGCGTTGAATGAGAATGTGCAATCCGCGATGATTATCGGCCACAATCCGGGACTGGAGCAACTGGCGCATTCTCTTGTTGCAAAGGCTCGAGGTGCAGAGGCGTCAGCCCTGCAACGAAGCCTGGAGGATGGGTTTCCAACGTGTGCGCTTGCCGTGATTGAAAGTTCTGCGGAAACGTGGAGCGCACTCAAGCCAGGCAAGCTATTGGATTTTGTGCGCCCACGAGATTTGTAGGAGACGTCAATGTCGAATGAAAAAATGACTGCACTTGTCACTGGAGCGTCGGCGGGAATTGGCAAGGCGTTCGCCGATGTCTTTGCGCGCTATGGGTTCAATCTTATTTTGACGGCGCGGCGGGAAGATCGGTTGCGTGATATCGCGGCCGAGCTTGCCAGGATGCACAATGTGCAAGCCGACGTCATTGCCGCGGATCTCACGGACCCGGCGGCGCCTGCACGGCTCATCGGCGATATCAAGGCTCGGGGATTGAGAGTTGATGCCTTGATCAATAATGCCGGGTATGCGGTTCCGGGAAGTTACGTGGCCTCGAGATGGGAGGGCCAGCGCGATTTCATTCAGGTTCTGGTGACCGCCCCGTGTGAACTTGCGCATCGCGTACTGCCAGACATGGTCGCGCGCCGGCGGGGCTATATTGTCAACATCGCGTCGCTTGCGGGGCTTATTCCCGGGTCTGCCGGGCACACGCTTTATGGCGCATCGAAAAGCTTTATGATTCAATTCTCACGCTCGTTGCATTTGGAAGTTGAGAAAAGCGGTGTGCACGTTACGGCGGTTTGCCCGGGGTTCACCCTTAGCGAGTTCCATGATGTCACCGGTACGCGCGCTCAGGTTTCGAGAATGCCCAAGATGATGTGGATGACGGCGGATGCTGTGGCGGAGGAGGGGTATCAAGCCGTGATGCGCAACAAGCCTGTGCATGTGAACGGACGGGTGAACAAGGGCATAGCTTTACTTGCCAAATATTTGCCCGACTCTTTGGGCCTTTCGATCATGAAGGCGCAGTCACGATCAGTCAGGGCACAGTAGTCTTAGTCCAAAGACGGATCGGTCAGAGAACCGCGCCCGACGCGTTGGGTAGATTTTCCCAAGTCAAGGGAGCCCCAGCCATAGGCGATTTCTCTGTATGTGGCGCCCCAAAGCGGATGCTGCCGTTCGGCGACCAGGCGACCACCCATGGCTTCGTAAAAGAAGCGAGAAGGATTGTCTGCCAGTGCCCAGATGATCAAGCCGCCGTAGTTTGCTTTCGAGAAAAGTCTGAATACCGATGACATCAGGCTTGCGCCAATGCCTTGACTGGTGAAGCCCGGCGCCACGTAAAGGGTGAAGATTTCGGCTTCATATGGAAGTGATCGGTCGCGCGAGATTCCTGCGCTCACAAAGCCATATATGTTAGCGTTGGCGTCGGCTGCGACCAGGGTGGGATTACGCAGATTGGCGCAACTTATTGCCCGTGTCCAAGCCGCTGTCTGATCAGGCTTTGACATGCGCAGCAAGCCAGTTACTGGCAGGATGCCTGCGTAGGTGTCACGCCAGGAGTCGACGAAAATATTTGCGATACCAGCCGCGTCGGCGGGCCGTGCCATGCGAATTCCGATACGGATATCTTCGTCCATTTGGCCCACCTTAACGGCGCTTCTGACCTGCGCGAGGGAGAAGCATTTCATCCCTCGCGCCACAGTTCAATAAAAATGCGCGCGCTTCAGTTGCGCCAGGCGCTCAATAGAGCCCCATCGCATCCATTGTCGTTGCGCCGGCAACACCATCTGCCGACATGTTTTTCGACTTTTGATAGGTTTGAACGGCTTGTTTTACGTCCTCATCGTAGACGCCATCGACGGGCCCCTTGTAGACGCCTGCTTTTTTCAAGGCGTCTTGCAGTTGCTCTACTTCGCGGCCTTTGTCGCCGGGTTGCAGGGCGAAGCCAGTGCGTTTTCCCGATTTGGCCTGGTAGAGGCGCTGCTTGCTTGCTTTCAGGTAGTCCTGCTGTGCCGAGGGCGATGCCACCGCTTCATTCATCTGTCGGTTTTCTACTTTGATGGCTTCAACCTTGCGCCGCAAACGGTCGTCGTTGAGCGTGCGGTTTTTTTCTTCAAGGTCTTTGGCCAAAGTCGTCATGTTTTTCTGGGCTTCGTCGTGGCGCCCGGACTGGTAGAGTTTAACTTGCTCTTTCTGGACGCGATCGCTTTCGGCAAGAGTTGCTTCCGCTGAAGCGCCTTTATTGCGCGCCTGATCAATAGCGGCTTTGTCGGTTGAGACATCGACGGCGAGGTTTTGGCTGAATTGACGGGCTTCACCTGATTTTGCAGTCTTGTAGCTGACTGTTACCGAGCCGAGGTCGATGTGCCCCGACGACGGTGCTGCGATTTCAAGACGAAGCAGGACAGTTCGCTTTTCGCCGACAAACAGATCTTCTATTCCACGCTTTACATTTTGGGAGCCGGAGGCGTCGTCGTAACCTACGATTTCGGCTTTACGCACGATGGCTTTTCCAGAGAACTGCAGCTCCACATCTTTGGCGGTGGTTTCAAACAATGAACCCAATTCATCCTGGAAGACGCGGGCCATTTGGGTCGGGTGCTCAATATAGTAGTACCGGCCACCTCCATTTTCTGCGACGGCTTGCATGAGATCTTCGTCATAGTCGCGGCCAAGCCCCATCGCGGAAATGCGAATTCCGTCAGATTTGGCGCCGCGTACCAACCGGGCAATTTCCTGAGGATCCGTGATTCCTGAGTTTGCCAAACCGTCGGACATCAAAATGACGCGCGTGATGGTTCCTGATTTGCTGGCCGGTCCATCCAGCGCGTCCTTGGCTTCATCGACGCCGCGCATCATTCCGCCAGTCAAGTTTGTGGAACCGCGTGGTTCCAACGCGTCAATCATTGCCTTGACTTCCGCCAGGTTGCCGACGCGGTGAGCGGGCCACATGACGTTGATCTGATCGTCATATTCGATAATGGACAGCGTATCTTTAGGGCCAAGCCGGTCTACGGCGAGTTTTGCGGCCCGGCGCAGATACTCCATTTTTCCGGCGTCAGACATGGAGCCCGATCTGTCGAGTACCAGCGATACGTTGAGGGGCGGCCGTTCCCTCACCGTTCCCGGATCGGTGTCGATGCCTTCAAAAGACACCACCGCATAAACGATGCGTGTGCCATTGGCTAAAACCGTAGGTTGGTCCAATTGAACGTGGCCGCGCAGTGGATCTTGCGCTGCACTGGCGGGCACGAGTGCTGTCGTACCCAATAGCGCCAACGAGCACAGCGTGCCGAACGTGGCACGTAGAAAAAATTCTCGAAATGTGTATGTTGTCCTATCTCGCATTCGGTCTCTCCTTAAACTGCGGGGGGCGGCGCCATTTCCTGGCGGGGCGGAGAATAAAACGTATGCTGTGTCGCAAAGCGGCCCGGATTGCGGCGGGAATGCGATTTCTTCTGCGGCAGATGCATCACGGACGAATCGTTTTGATATTAGCTTGCACAGAAAGTGACTGAGTCTCCGAGCTTGAAGATGTACATTGGTTCAGAACCGTTCATTTTTGCGCGACTTTGCGCGACTTAACCAAAGTTTACGATTGCTTCAGGGGATCAGGGCACTATTTAGAAAATTGCATAGTTGGCTGTTCGGTCATGCGGCCATCTTTACGACACTGCAGTCGTTTAGACCGGTAGCTGACCTTGGTTTCAGTGTGCGTAACATCGGGATAGGCGCAAATCATGAGCAACTCACTGGATGTCTTTGACGCATTCTCACGGGCCTATGCGCGGGAGAAATTTGAGAGCATGTCACTGCGGGATTATCTGCTGGCTGCGCGAGATAATCCCATGATGTATGCAACGCCGGCGGAGCGCATGATTGCCGCGATTGGCGAGCCGGAGTTCGTCGATACATCGCGTGACCCGCGGCTGTCGCGCATGTTCTTCAATCGCACGATCAAGATGTATCGCGTGTTCGAAGGATTCTTCGGCATGGAAGATACAATCGAGCGTATCGTCGGCTATTTCAAACATGCCGCGCAAGGCTTGGAAGAAAAGCGGCAGATCCTGTACCTGCTGGGCCCGGTTGGCGGTGGCAAGTCTTCGCTTGCGGAGCGCCTCAAAGATCTGATGGAGGCGCACCCGATCTATGTACTTAAGGCCGGGGAGCATATCAGTCCCGTCTTTGAATCGCCGCTGGGATTGTTCCGGACTTCTGAGCTCGCCGACCTTTTGAGTGAGCGCTACAATATCGACAAGCATCGCTTGACCGGATTGATGAGTCCGTGGGCGGTGAAGCGGCTCGACGAATTTGGTGGCGACATATCGAAGTTTGAAGTCGTCAAAATCATGCCTTCGAAGCTTCGCCAAATTGCGATCGCGAAGACGGAACCTGGCGATGAAAACAACCAGGATATTTCCGCACTGACCGGAAAGGTTGATATTCGCAAGCTTGAGCGCTTTAGTCAGAACGATGCAGATGCGTATAGTTTCTCAGGCGGTCTGTGCCACGCGAACCAGGGCTTGCTTGAGTTCGTTGAAATGTTCAAAGCGCCGATCAAGGTACTTCATCCGCTTCTGACGGCGACGCAGGAAGGAAACTATATCGGCACGGAAACTCTGGGGCCGATCCCATTTCAGGGCATTATTCTGGCGCACTCCAACGAGTCGGAGTGGACACAGTTCAAGGCCAACAAGAGCAACGAAGCCTTTCTCGACCGTATCTGCGTCGTCACAGTGCCGTATTGCCTGCGCGCTAACGAAGAAGTCCAGATCTACAAAAAATTACTGAAGACGAGTGAGCTTGGAAACTCTCCATGTGCACCAGAAACACTTGAGATGCTGGCGAAGTTCTGTGTGCTGACTCGGCTCAAAGAGCATGAGAATTCCAACCTCTATTCGAAGCTGCGCGTTTATGATGGCGAGAAGCTGAAGGACACCGATCCCAAGGCCAAGACTCTCCAGGAATACAAGGATGCGGCTGGCGTTGATGAAGGCATGGGCGGTATCTCCACACGCTTTGCCTATAAAGTTCTGTCGGAGACGTTCAACTACGATACAACCGAGGTGACGGCTGATCCGGTGCACCTGATGTACGTGCTGGAACAGGCAATCAAACGCGAGCAATACACGGACGAAATCGAGAAGCGTTATGTTGAATTCATCAAGGCCGAGTTGGCGCCGCGGTATGCGGAGTTTATCGGCAAGGAGATTCAGAAGGCGTATCTTGAGTCATATAGCGAGTACGGTCAAAACCTGTTTGACCGGTATATTTCCTATGCCGATTCCTGGATCGAAGACCAGGACTTCAAGGATACCGATACGGGTCAGATGATGGATCGCCAGCAGCTCGACAACGAGTTGTCGAAGATCGAGAAGCCGGCTGGCATTGCCAATCCAAAGGACTTCCGCAACGAAGTCGTCAAGTTCGCGCTGCGCCACCGGTCGACGCATGACGGGCGCAACCCGGCCTGGACGTCCTATGAAAAGATCCGCAATGTGATTGAAAAGCGGATGTTCACGCAGGTCGAAGATTTGTTGCCGGTGATTTCGTTCGAGTCCAAAAAGGACACAGATACCCAGTCCAAACACAATGAGTTCGTCAAGCGCATGCTGGCACGCCACTACACGGCGCGCCAGGTCAGGCGTCTCGTCGAATGGTACATGCGCGTGAACAAGGCGGGGTAGGACTTCGCTTTCATCCAATGCGTGGCGGGCACCCCGGCGGTATTTATGACGAATTTCATTGATCGGCGTCTGAATCCCAAAGGCAAAAGCCTTGCCAACCGGCAGCGCTTTATCAGGCGTGCACGCGCTGAGATCAAAGACGCAGTGCAGAAGTCTCTCAAAGACCGCACGGTTTCGGACTTTGCGAAGAATCAAAGGATTTCGATCCCTACCAAGAGCACCAAGGAGCCGCGGTTCCGGCATGATCCGGCGGCCGGCGGCGAACATGAGCGGGTGTTGCCGGGCAACAAGGATTTTGTCGAAGGCGATCAGATCAAGAAACCGAGGCAAGGCGACGGCCAGGGGCGGGGCAAGGACGCTTCGACCAGTGGTGAGGGTGAGGACGATTTCAGCTTCACGCTGAGCCAGGACGAAATTCTCGATCTGTTTTTTGAAGACCTCGAACTGCCCAATTTGGTCAAGACCGCGCTCAAAGAGATCAAGTCCTATACGTGGCGGCGGGCCGGAATGACGACGTCGGGTTCGCCCAACCAGATCAATCTGGTGCGCACGATGCGCAATTCGTTTGGCCGGCGGCTGGCGATGCGCCGTCCGAAAGAAGAAGAGATCGAAGTGCTGCGTCAGCAACTGGTGGTGCTGAAGGCCCGTGAGCCTGATGATCACGATCAAATTATTGCCTTGGAGGCAGAGATCGCGCGCCTGGAGCATCGCCGCAAATGGGTGCCATTTCTCGATCCGCTCGATGTGAGATTCAACGCCTTTGAACGCCAACCGGTACCGACGAGCCGGGCGGTCATGTTTTGCCTCATGGATGTGTCGGGCTCGATGGGCGAGCGGGAAAAAGACCTCGCCAAGCGGTTTTTTATGCTGCTGCATTTGTTTTTGAAGCGGCGCTATCAACGGTTGGATATCGTGTTTATCCGCCACACCCATGATGCCCAGGAAGTTGACGAGCATACGTTTTTCTATTCGCGGCAGTCGGGGGGTACGATCGTGTCCACTGCGCTTGAAGAGATGAAGAAGATCGTGCACGAGCGCTATGCGACCGGGGAATGGAATATCTACGCTGCCCAAGCTTCGGATGGCTACACCCAGACAGGCGACGCCACACGCTGCGTTGAAATGCTCAATCATGATTTGATGCCGATCTGCCAGTATTACGCCTATATCGAGATCCTCGACGAACGGGAAATGGAAGTGTTTTCCAGCGAAGAATCGGGGGCAGAGTTATGGCGGGCTTATCGTACGGTGGCGAAGGGCTGGAAAAACTTTGCAACAAAACGTATCGCGAAACCGTCGGATATATTTCCCGTCTTCCGCGAGCTGTTCTCGAAGGACCACGCGGAGGCCAAGTCGTGAATGAGGCTGGCGCCGGTGTCTGGGGCCGGCTGCGCGGGCGGCTTGAGTATGATCCGCCTGCTGACCGATATGTGCGGCTCAAACGTGAGCCGATGGCCAGCGACGAGACGTCAAAGCTTCAGGGGTTTTTTAACGGCGGTACGCTGAATGCTGACATCGCCGACACTGCGTTTCAGCGGGTCGCGCATCGCATCAGGGCATCGCGTATTTTGTTTGCACCCTCTCTTTGGGGTGGGGCGGCCTTGAATGGCAGCCGTACGAAGCTGGTGGAATATTTGACGCAACAGGTGCGCCATTTGCGGGATCAAGGATTTGACGCGGGCATAGCCGACATCGAAACGGGTGCGGGCGTTGCCGGGAATGGTGGGCGCCTTGCCGAGATTCTGAGGACGCATCACTGTCCAACCTGGATCGTGACCCATTCGAAGAGCGGGCTGGACGCATTGCAGGCACTCGTTGCCTTTCCAGACGTGCGCCGCTTTGTCGAGGGATGGATCGCCTTTCAAGCGCCCTTTTTTGGGTCACCGGTTGCTGATGTCGTGTGTGGCAATCATCGGAGCCGGAACGTCGGCCGCGCGGCTTCGAGGCTGTTGGGAGCGAATCTCGATACAGCCTCCACTTTGCGCGCGGACGTGCGTTGCCAGTATATGGACGAGCACGCCGTGGAGATCGCCCAGGCGGTCAACGACGTTTCGGTGATGTGTGTGCGATCGACGCTTCAGTCGCTGCGCTGGCCGACCGGCCGATGGCTGAACGATTTGGGCCTTGCCAATGACGGGTTGGTGCCTGCCAATTCGATGGTGCTGCCTGGGACGCGCTATGTCACGTTCGATGGATTGGGACATGGCGAGGTCGAGACGCGGCATTTGTTTTCCGGCCGCCACATGGAGCAGGCCGATCTTCTGAAGGCGCTGTTTGTGCTTCTCTTGGGTGGTCAGCCACGAAAGGCTGCAGCATGAGTGACTTGCTGTTCGATAGTTCAGAGTGGGATTTTGCCCAACTGAAACGCGTGTTTTCAGCGATCGAGGATGTGGCGCTCAACGATCTGATGCTGGACGTTTATCCCAATCAGATCGAAATTATTTCATCCGAGCAGATGCTTGACGCTTATTCGGCGCATGGCATGCCGCTGATGTATCATCATTGGTCGTTTGGCAAGATTTTCGCGCGCGAAGAGGCAATGTACAGCAAAGGTTGGCAGGCGCTGGCCTATGAGATCGTCATCAACTCCAATCCGTGCATCGCCTATCTGATGGAAGAGAATACAACGACGATGCAGGCGCTGGTGATGGCGCATGCCTGTTTCGGCCACAACCATTTCTTCAAGAATAATTACCTGTTCCGGCAATGGACGAATGCGGAGGCCATTCTGGACTATTTGGCGTTTTCGAAGAAATATGTCTCGGCATGCGAGGAGAAGTACGGCTTCGATGAGGTTGAAGCCATTCTGGATGCTGCACATTCGATGATGGACCAAGGTGTGTTCCGCTACCGGCGGCCGCCGCGGCCGTCCAAAGTCCAGCGCGAAGAGCGCTTGCGCAAACGCCGCCAGTATGAGGAGCAAAGCTTCAACGATTTGTGGCGAACACTGCCCGGCACGGCCCGTGACATGAGCGCCGACATGGCGTCAGTGGATGAGGATGAAACGGTCGGACTGCATGCGCCGATGAATCTTCCTGAAGAAAATCTGATTTATTTCCTGGAAAAGCATTCGCCGGTCCTGAAGAATTGGCAGCGCGAGATTTTGCGGATTGTGCGCAATATCGCTCAGTATTTTTATCCGCAGATGCAAACCAAAGTGATGAACGAAGGCTGTGCGACGTTCGTCCATCACTACATTATGAATGCGCTTTATGATCGCGGACAAATCAGCGAAGGTTCAATTCTCGAGTTTTTGCACTCGCATTCCAGTGTCGTCATGCAGCCGGGGTTCGATGAAGGCCGCTATTACGGAATCAATCCCTACGCGCTAGGATTTGCGATGATGTCGGACATTCAGCGCATCTCCGAGCAGCCGACAGCTGAAGATCGAGATTGGTTTCCCGATTTTGCCGGCAAGGGCAATTGGCGCGATATTCTGAAATATGCGTGGGCCAACTACCGCGACGAGAGTTTCATTCAGCAGTTTCTAAGTCCCAAAGTGATGCGCGATCTCAAGCTTTTCGCGGTGCGCGATAAAACGGAAGATCCGGTATACACGGTGGCGGCTATTCATAACGATGCGGGGTATCGAAAGCTCCGCACTTCGCTTGCCCGTCTCTATGACCTTTCGACCCATCAGCCGGACATTCAGGTGGTGGGCGCGAATCTGGCGGGGGACCGGACGCTGACCCTGCGTCACAACAGGCATCGTGGAATTCCGCTGGCGCAGAATACCAAGGACTCAGTGCTCAAGAACATCCGCCGGTTGTGGGGGCACAATGTCGTGCTTGAAGAACCAGAAGACATGTAACCTGGCGCAACAAAAAGGGCACGACAAGAGCGTGCCCAAATGCATTCGCGTTTTGTAAGCGGCTTATTGATTCGATTTCACTTCAACGCGTGTTTGGTCGCGAAGCGCTTCACAGCGTTCGGCGATTTCTGTGCTCTCGGGTTCACCCTTGCATTCTTTTGGCAGGCGTTTTCCGGTGACAGTAAACGTCAGCTTTGGTTTTTCCGCCAGCGGTCCGGCAGCGACTTGTGCCACCTTGTCTTCTGCCATGGCATCAACGGCCAACTCTGGCGCGCGAATCTGATGAAGCATCATCCCGAATGCGACCGCTCCAGCAAAGGAGAGGCCCATCAACGCGTCTTCCCAGTTGTTAAACATTTTTCGATTTCCCCCGAACGGCGATAGCAAAAAAACCCCTGCCATTTCTGCCATGTTTTGAAGTTAGTGTTTATGCCAACACAGTTCAAGGTAAGTTAAGGATGGCATGGCAGGCATTCGCTCGGCACATATCGTAACTTGCCGGACCAGTGACGAGGGTCACGATGAAAACTCTCCGATCGAGGTACCTCAAAAGTCGGAGTACCCATTCGCCCGGCAAGGGAAATGCAAGGATTCTCTCTCCCGCTGAAGCGAGTCCAAGTCTATCTTTTGCAGAAACTAAATCTAGGGGGTGGGGCGGTTGGCGGTCACTACAATTTTGTACACGTAGGCGGCAGACGACATTCCTGTCTGCTGTTGCACATAGTACTCAGTGCCAATGACAACAAGGATGGCAGTGACCAGGGTCCATGCGATCCAATCGCGGTAATAGCTACGCATATTGATTTCTCCGTGTGAGTTGGGAACGCAGTTACGCAACTAAGGGCCCGTCCATAAATAAGTGAGTCGGTCGCGAGTGTATTTCTGCTGTTTCAGCCGACTTCTGAAGTCTCAATGTAGTAGTTATTTATGGACAAGCCCTAACCAGGGAAATATCGCTTGCTGTGAATTTTACGCCGAAGGCCTGAATGCGCAAGACCTGATTGCGCGAGTGGCTGGCCATTTCACGCTGAGTCGGCCTGTTTGCCTGCGGGCGAGAGGAAAATAATCAGGTTTGGGCCCGGTCTTTGGGCCTGATCAGGAAATGGCCATGCAAAGCTGCGATTGGCCGTGTGTGCTCATCTTGCCAGGCTTCGGCGCGGACGTTGCATACCCTGCGGCCATGCTTGGTGATGATTGCGCGCGCGTAGGTATCTACAGGTTTGCCAGAGCGCAAATAGTCGATGCTGATGTCGACGGGTTTGGGCAAGTCTTCGCTTTCGATTTCGAGCATGAGCTGGATGACGGCCGTCACTTCCAGGAAGGCACCGACGACACCGCCGTGAAGGGCGGGCAGAATAGGGTTGCCAATAAGCTTCTTATCAAAGCGCAAGATCGTGGTGAGCTCTGTTCCCTTGCGGTCGATGTCTATTCCTAGAAACCGGCAATAGGGAATGGCATCGACCAGCGCCTGCAAATCGGGTTTGCGGCCTTCGGCGAGTGCGCGCTTGATCAATTCCATTAGCGTGCCTCGCCTCTTGTGCTTTTTGCGGTACCCAGCATAAAGCTCGCTACACAGGTAGCGATCGGGTCGTTGCGATCCGTGTGATAGGCGACGCCGCGGACGAAGGCGATGTTTTTGGTCACCTTGTAACATTCGGCGAAGGCGAAGATGTCTTCGTCTGGCGTTGCCGGCTTCATGTAATCGATGCGCAGATCAAGGGTTGCAATCTGACCTTTCAGCGCCGTTTTCGAACCGACAGCGGCTCCACAAGCATTGTCGAGCAGAGCGGTGATGACGCCGCCGTGAATCACCCGCGTATCGGGGTTGCCGATGAGATGTTCGGCATAGGGCACTTTGCAGATAGCTTCGCCTAACTTGACGTCGATGATCATCAGCTTGAGGGCTGCGGCGTGGGGGATGCCCTGAAGAATGAATCCGGCTGTATGGTCAGGAAAATTGCTCATTGCCGGGAGTGGTAAGGCCACAGACGGAATTGTCAACGGAGTGAAGCTCCCGACGTCTACCGGGCCTTCGAGCGAAAAGTTGACGTGGCGTCACGAATGACTAAGATGTTCAGCAGGCTGAGCAATATTCAAGGCAATGATGCCCCTATCATCACGCGTGGCTGATCCGCGCCTTCCAAAAACGTGCATCATCGGTGCGGGTTCGAGTGGCATTGCGGCGGCGAAAGTGCTTGCGAGCGCCGGCATACCGTTCGATTGCATCGAGAAATCGGATCGTGTCGGCGGCAATTGGGTGTTCAAGAACAAGAATGGAATGTCGTCGGCCTACAGGTCGTTGCACATCAATACTTCGCGCGACAAGATGGCGTATTCAGATTTTCCGTTGCCCAGGAGTTTTCCGGACTATCCGCATCATGCGCAGATCGCACAGTATTTTGACTCCTATGTTGATCATTTCGGCATCCGCGAACGTATCCTGTTTAACACCGGCGTCAAACGCGCAGAGCAGTCGGCTGATGGCTTGTGGAAGGTGGTGTTCGACAGCGGCGAGCGGCGACTCTACGATGCGCTGATTGTCGCCAATGGTCACCATTGGGATCCACGATGGCCTGAGCCGATGTTTCCCGGCCGGTTCGACGGCAAGCAGATTCATTCCCATCATTATATCGACCCGTATGATCCGGTCAGTTGCGTTGGGCGAAATGTGCTGGTGGTCGGGTTTGGTAACTCGGCGCTCGATGTGGCGTGCGAGTTGGGCCGCAAGGGCGTGGCGAAGAATGTGTATTTGTCTCAACGACGCGGCTATTGGGTGATCCCGAAATACACGGCCGGGAAGGTCCTGGACGCGCAATCGGTGCATCCTTCCCAGGATCCGCCTTGGTGGCAGCGCATGATGCCCTTTGAATTTTTCCGCTGGATGGCCGAGAGGCAGTTGGCCGCGACTGCCGGACGGCCGGAGCAGTATGGTCTGCCCAAGCCCGATCACCCGCTGTTGTCGACGCATCCCGCGGTCAGTCAGGAGCTTTATATCCGTGTTGGATCGGGTGACATCAAGCCCAAGCCGGACATCAAGGAATTGAGGGGCCGGCAAGTCGGCTTCGTTGACGGTACACTGGAAGATATTGATGTCATCGTCTGGTGCACTGGATACAAGATTTCATTCCCGTTCTTTGACGAAGGGTTCATCTCGGCGCCGGGAAACGACATTGCGCTGTGGAAGCGGATGATTGATCCACGTTTCTCAAATCTGTTTTTCCTGGCGCTGGTGCAGCCCTTGTGTGCGATGATGCCGATTGCCGAAGAGCAGGCAAAGTTTATCGCCCAGTATCTGACGGGTCAGTATGCGTTGCCACAGGCGGCGGCCTTGAATGGCGAACGCGTTGAAATGTTCAAGCGGGCGAAGGCGGGGTATGTCTCAACGCCCCGGCATACGATTCAGATCAATTGCGGCGAGTATACCTATGATCTGCGGCGTGAGCTTCTGCGTGGGCGAAAGCGCGCAGCGGCGCATGGTTTTGCGCTGCCCGTGCCACCGCGAGTGGTCAGGCCAAGTATCAAACCACTGGTGGACGCATGAGCATCGAGTTGGAGGCGCGGGCGCGTGGCAAGCGCGAGGAAACGAAAGCCAGCAATCGTCAAGCTATCATCGATGCCGCGCGCATCGTGTTTGCGGAACTGGGGTATGGCGCGACAACTGTGCGCGATATCATCCGGGCAACAGAACTCGCGTCGGGAACGTTTTACAATTACTTCAAATCGAAGGAAGAAGTGTTTCAGGCGCTTCAAGACGAAACGGCCTTGCGGGTGCGGCCGCGCTTGCGGGCTGAGCGCATCAGAGCGCGGAATTTCGAAGAGTTTGTCTCGGGATCATTCAGGACATTTTTTGATTTTGTCAAAAACGATCACACAACGTTTGCGACGATGCGGCGTAATCCCGATATGCAGCGCGTGCGAATTGATACGCCCGAAGTCATAGCGGGATTCGACGAGCTGCGAGCGGATCTTGAACTTGCCATCGCCAACGGGGTTGTTCCGGCGACCGATGCTGATCTGCTCATGGCTTCTATGGTTGGGGTTGCCTTTGAAGTGGCAAATCATCTGGTCCTGCGCAGCGATCTCAGCGCGGAAGACGCAGCGAAATTCGCGACGGCGCTGTTTATGGGTGGTGTGCAGGCGCTTCCGAAGAAGGCGGCCAGCCGCTAGGTTGCCAGGGTATTCGAACCACGATCGAGAGTAGTTTATGTCGAACACAGGCAAGGTATGCATCATTGGCGCCGGATGCTCGGGATTTACTACTGCGAAGGCGCTGGCTGATCGCGGCATTGCGTTCGACTGCTTTGAGATGTCGAACCAGGTGGGTGGAAACTGGGCATTCAAGAACCAGAATGGACGGTCAGCGTGCTATAAGTCGCTGCACATCGATACGTCAAAGTTTCGTATGCAGTTCGAGGATCTGCCGATCCCGGCTGAGTTTCCGGACTATCCGCATCATTCGCAGGTTCTTGCCTATTTCAATGCCTATGTGGACCGCTTCGGGTTGCGGCCAAAGATCACCTTCAACACCGAGGTAACGCGCGCCGAGTTGATGGCGGACAAGACATGGCGGGTGACATTGTCGAGCGGTGAGGTGCGGGCGTACCAGGCGCTTGCGGTGGCAAACGGGCACCACTGGGACGAGCACATTCCGATTTTCCCCGGGCAGTTTGATGGCGTCAGTTTTCACAGCCACAAATATCTCGATCCGTTTGCGCCGTTCGACATGCGGGGCAAGCGGGTTCTGGTGGTGGGCATGGGAAACAGTGCGATGGACATTGCGTCGGAACTTTCGCAGAAGCCCATTGCGGAGAGGCTGATTGTTGCGGCGCGGCGCGGGGTTTGGATTTTTCCAAAGTACATCAACGGTCAGGTGCCGGACAAAGGCGTGATGCCGGGATGGATGCCACGCTGGCTCATGCGTGCGATGGTCAAGCGGATGATCGTCAAGGCTGTCGGACATATGAAGGATTACGGCCTGCCGGAGCCTGCCCATCATCCGGCGGATGCGCATCCATCGGTGTCAGGGGAATTCCTGACGCGGGTTGGTTGTGGGGACATTGCGGTCAAGCCGAACATTGCCGAACTCATGGGCAAGCGCGTGCGGTTCGAAGACGGGTCGGTGGAAGAGATCGATGCGATCATCTACGCGACCGGGTACAATATTTCATTTCCGTTTCTCGAGCGCTCGGTTGTCGAGGTGACTGACAACCATGTGGCGCTGTTCAAGCGGATCTGGAAGCCCGGCATTTCCAACCTGTTTTTCATGGGTCTGGCGCAGCCCTTGCCGACGCTGGTGAATTTCGCGGAACAGCAAGCGAAATGGGTGTCGGCAATACTTGCGGGAGAGTGCGCGTTGCCGTCCGTTGCCGAAATGGAAGAAACCATCCGGCGTGACGAGGTGCGGAACATTGGCAGCCACTA
>VFKO01000445.1 GCA_009885515.1 Rhodobiaceae bacterium
CCCTGCGGCTATGGCTTTCCGGCGATCATCGGCGCCAAGATAGGTTGCCCGGACGTGCCGGTGGTTGGCTTTGCCGGCGACGGCGCCTTTGGCATTTCAATGAGCGAGATGAGCTCGATCGGACGAGCGGAATGGCCCGGTATCACAATGGTGATCTTTCGCAACTATCAATGGGGTGCGGAAAAGCGCAACACGACGCTATGGTACGACAACAATTTCGTCGGCACCGAACTTGATCCACATCTGAGTTACGCTCGCGTCGCCGAAGGCTGTGGGCTCAAAGGCGTAACGGTCAGAACCCCGGCCGAACTGACGGCAGCGCTGATCAAATCGTGCGACGAGCAGCAGAAGAAAGTCTCAACCTTCATCGAAGTGATCCTCAACCAGGAGTTGGGCGAACCCTTCCGCCGCGACGCGATGAAAAAACCGGTTGTGGTGGCGGGTATCAATCGCGAAGACATGCGCCCGAAAAATGGTGTCGACTAATGCTCAGAATTTTCATCACCCGGCGCATCTACACGATGGACGAGTCTCTGCCGCAGGCGACCGCGGTGGGTGTCGTCGATGGCCGCATCATCGCAGTCGGCGACATGTCTTCGATGGAGCCCTGGAAAAAAGGCCGCGAGGTCATCGTCGACACCAGTCTGCGTGACAAAATCCTCATGCCGGGCTTCATCGACAACCATGTGCATCCGTTCCTGGGCGCGCTGCTGACGCCGATGGAAATCATTGCGCCTGAACCGTGGCGGATGCCGGGCGGTCACATTCTGCCCGCCGCCAATTCGCCCGAGCGTTACATGGAGCTGCTGAAAGAACGCCTCGCGGCCAAGCCGGACAAGGACGATTGGTTCATCAGTTTTGGCTATCAGCCGTCAGAGCACGGAAAACTCACACGGCGCGAACTGGACGCGTTGTGCCCGGATCGTCCGGTTATTCTCTGGCAACGCTCGTTCCATGAAACCTATCTTAACACTGCTGCACTGCAAAAACTCGGGATCACCGATGAGATGGCGGGCGGGCACCCGCAGATCAATCTAGCCGATGGCCACTTCTATGAGACCGGCAATTTCATGGTGGTCACGCGGCTGATGCCCTATTTGCTCAAGCCCGAGCGCTACCATCGCGGTCTCAACATCACCGCCGATCTCATTCAGCAGGGAGGGATCACAACTGCGGCTGATATGTTGTTCGGGGCGCTGAGCCCTGAGTTTGAACTTGGTGCTCTTGACGCTTGCATCGAAAAGCCGGGCCGCCCGATACGAGTCGTCAATATTTTTGACGCGCGTGGTTTTGCAAATCGCGCGGCGGGCAACAAGACCGCAGGCGACCCAGCCGGTGCGCTGCCATTTGCTGACGGCTTGCCGGCCATGGAGGCCATGCGTGCACGTGAGAGCCGCCGTGTTCGCTTCCTGAAGGCTGCGAAGCTGTTTGCCGACGGTGCCATATTTTCGCAACTCATGCAGATGAACGACCCTGGTTATACAGACGGGCACCATGGGGAATGGATTATGTCACCCGGCGTACTCGCCGACGGCGTGCGCGTGTTCTGGGATGCGGACTATCAGATCCACGTCCATGTCAACGGGGACGCCGGAATGGATTCCGTGCTCGCAGCGCTTGCTGCGGCGCAATTGCGAAGGCCGCGCTTCGATCACCGATTCATGATGCATCACGTCGGCTTCCACACCAACGCCCAATCGAGGCGCATGGCGGCGCTGGGTGCGCACGCTTCAGTCAATTCCTACTACATTCACGCTTTGGCCGATGGGTTTGCCGAAGAAGGCCTTGGCCCCGAGCGTGCCGCCCAGATCGTGCGCGCTGGTTCCATGGTGCGCAACGGCATCAGTGTATCGTTCCATTCCGACTTCATGATGGCACCGATGGAGCCCTTGCTACTGGCATGGTGTGCCGCCGCGCGCGTCACGCGCTCAGGACGCAAGGTGTCGCCGGATGAGTGCCTGACCTTGAACCAGGCGCTGCGCGGCATCACCATCGACGCCGCCTATGGCCTGCACATGGACGCCGAGATCGGTTCGATTGTGGCGGGCAAGAAGGCCGATTTTACGGTCCTGGAAGACGATCCTTTTGAGTTTGGTGTCGATCGCCTGAAAGATGTTCGCGTTGCCGGAACCGTGTTCGAAGGCGAGCTGCATATGCTGCCCAAACCTATGGCGAGCATCTTTAAGAGCGAAACGTTTCCGAAATTCACGTCCCATGCCCCACTCGCCTGTTGCAGTGACGGCGACCCGTGTACATTCGTGTGCCAGTTCATGGGCGCTCTGCCGGGCGAACAGCGTCCATCGCGTCCAAATTTCGTGTGCATTTAGAAATTCGTCCAGGAGATCATCATCCGTGAAAGCCCTCGTCAAATCCCGCGCCGAGCCCGGTCTTTGGCTCACCGACGTGCCCGAGCCCAAGGTCGGCAATAACGATGTGATGATCAAGGTTCTGCGCACCGGCATCTGCGGCACCGATCTGCACATCTATAATTGGGACGAGTGGTCGCAAAAGACGATCAAGACACCGCTCGTCATCGGCCACGAATTCGTCGGTAAAATCGTCGAAGTCGGCTCCAACGTCACCGACTACCGCCCTGGCG
>VFKO01000181.1 GCA_009885515.1 Rhodobiaceae bacterium
ATCCCCCCCCCCCCCCCCCAAAGTCAGGAACTCAATGCTCAATGTGGACACTCCATCGCGAAAGCGCAACATCGAGGTCTGGATTGTTAGCATCCAGGCCGGGAACTTCACGCCGAATTGTCTGATAGCGTACAGGACAGTCCGCTATAGTCCTAGGGAATAATGATCCCGCGCTTTGCACCTTAGTCGCATTCCATGCACTAAGCGCAGTAGTGAGGTTGGCTTCTGGCTTGCGACCGACGCTCAACAATTCGGGCTAACTCATGAACCGATCGGCAGAGATGAGCACCTTTAGACGCTCGACGACGCCCTCGTCGGTCTTGATGGCCGATTGCCGGTTTAATTCGTCGACGCCGAGAAACGCGCTATGTTCTGGCGTTTTAGGGAAGGGCAGCCTCGCGAAAGCCATGCGCCATTTGGAGAAAATGCGGAATTCAACCTGTCGAAACGAAAATACAGAAATGTCTCGATGCCTGGTGTCGCACCCAATTTTTTCAAAAACGGTTTCCACGGAGGCGGATGGCCCTTCCAGGACTTGCGTGAAGACATCATCCTGAAGGTGCAGCGCCCCGGTCACGTCAAGTCGCGCATTGTTGCGACGTGAAGAGAGAAGGATATTGAACAACTGTGTCAACTGCATTCCATCCCGGTATTCGATGGAGCTGTTGCTCACATAGGTTAGTCTGTACAGCTCACCCATCAAGGCACACGAGGTCGCGGCTGGCTTGATCATTCAGTTTGCGCACGGTCTCCTCAACTTGACATGACGCTACAGGCGGGCTCAGAAGGTAGCCTTGTACTTCGGAACATCCCGCTCGTTTGACAACCCGTAGCTGTTCGATGGTTTCCACGCCTTCGCAGATCGTATCCATGCCCAGGGCGTGACCCAGCGACACAACGGCACGCACCATCGACTCTCCGGCATTCCAGGTAGCGGGAGCGGTCGTGCTTTCGAGCTTGCTGACAAACGAGCGGTCGATCTTGATGCGATTGAATGGGTATTGGCTCAGGCGACCAATGGACGAATAGCCGACGCCAAAATCATCCAGCGCAAGTGTAACGCCCATATCGCGGATACCGATCATCGTATCGGTAATGTCGTCGACCAACGCCGATTCGGTGAGCTCAAGCTCCAAATTTGAGGCGGGAAGTCCACTGTCTGCGAGTGCTCTATGGATGGCGTCAAAAAGGTTTCGTTTGTTCCTCATTTGAAATGGCGAGACGTTGACGGCGACTCTGAGCGAACGCCCCTCGAATGTGGAATTCCAGCGTGCGGTCTCGGCGCACGCCATACGCAGGACCGTCTCACCAAGCAGCTCCATCAGGCCAATGTCTTCGGCAACCGGGATGAACTCGTTTGGAGAAACCAGTCCACGCTCCGGGTGTCGCCACCGTAAGAGCGCTTCAAACCCGGTCAGGCTGCCGTCATTCAGGGATATCTGAGGCTGGTAGTACAGTTCGAACTGTTGGCCGACTAGCGCGCACTGCAATTCAATTCTC
Organism: Rhodobiaceae bacterium; assembly: GCA_009885515.1. GTDB lineage: Bacteria > Pseudomonadota > Alphaproteobacteria > Micropepsales > Micropepsaceae > SZUA-430. The sequence continues at coordinate 1,501 of VFKO01000181.1, forward strand.
TGCAGTGCTGTCGCCGCGCGCAAGTCTGTCTCAAGCAAATGCAGGCTGCGCGCATGTTGTCTCATGGCCGGGTCGAACATTCGCGACCGGTTTCCGCCATCTCTTCTGGCAGCGTGAACCGCAAGACTTGCAGCGTGCATCAACTCCTGGGCATCGCGCCCATGGAACGGGGCCTTTGCAATACCCATGCTGACACTTAGCGTAACGGCCTGCCCATCGACGGCAAAAGGTCGTGTCAGGAAGCTGGCCAGCATGTCTAGAAAAGTCGTCGCGTTCGCAGTGTCCCGCAGGATCAATCCGAAGGCGCCGCCGCTGGTGTGCGCGACAAGGGATGCTTCGCGGCTGACCATCCTCAGACGTTGCGCAAAGCGGCGAAGCAGCTTTTCGCTGGCGGCAGGGCCAATGCGATCACTCATCGCCCTGAACCTGTCGATGTCGACGAGGATCAGGGCAATGTTCGCCCCAGAGGATTCAAGTCTAACAACACTGACGGTGAGGAAGTCGGTGAACTGCTGACGGGATGCGAGACCCGTAAGCGGGTCACTGCCCGAATTCAGAATGTCGTCATAGAGGTCCGCAGAATGCGGTTCAACCGGATCCAGGATGTGATCGCACAAAAGCTTCGACATGAAATCGGCGTCCCGTGAGGAGTGAATGGCGGACAGAGTTGTATTTCACTGCCATTGAACGTAGTCACCGGACATGACTAATATGACAAGTTTACATGCTCATACTTTGGCGCATGCGAGAAAGTGCGTACGGTAGCGAACACATTACGTGATCATGACCCGGCAGGCGCTGACTCGGGACTTGTCCAGCCCGAGATAGCTCAATTCGACAAGCGCAATGCTGCATCTGAAGGAAGATCAACCATTCGTGCTGCGCTTCGAAGGTGGAGAAAATAGAATCGTTTCAAGGTGTGACTGCCGAGCCCGGAGGAATAGCCCAGACGGCAGTGAAACGGATGGCGAAGTTTTTCATTGCAACACCACGGTAGAAATTTTGCGATGATCGACTTGCTGAAAGTGGTCGATCAACTGGGTTGCAGGCCCGGGGCTATCATTGACGCCGCCGGGATTGATCCCGTCGAAGATAGTCAAAGCGTCAAAAGCGCCGAAAAGGGGGGCCTGCATTGATCCTGCCTTCGCTTAAGACAGAAATTGTCAAACGATCCGACAAAGCCAGGGGCTTCGTCGTTCTGCCGAAACGCTGGATCGTCGAACGCTCGATTGCTTGGTTCAACCGTTGC
>VFKO01000386.1 GCA_009885515.1 Rhodobiaceae bacterium
CGCTGGGGTGCAAACCCTGGAGGAAAGTCCGGGCTCCACGGGAATATGGTGCCGGGTAACGCCCGGCGAGGGTAACCTCAGGGAAAGTGCCACAGAAAACAAACCTCCGTGCAAGCCACGGGAAGGGTGAAACGGTGCGGTAAGAGCGCACCGCGCTTCTGGCAACAGCGGCGGCAGGGCAAACCCCACCAGGAGCAACGCCAAATAGGGATGGCAGATGAGCTGTTTCCGGCTCGTCATCCGGGTCGGCGGCGCGAGGCGTTTGGCAACAAACGTCCCAGAGGAATGGTCATCCAGTCTTGGCGACAAGATGGACAGAACCCGGCTTATAGGCCCCCTGGCTCACTATCTTCTAATGTGGCAGTCTGTGCACATGAAAAAGGTTATTCGCACCGTTGAAATGTCAGCCGAACTTGACGCTGCTGTCGAGCGCATGGCGAAGGACACGGCACGGACGCCATCGGAAATTGTGTCTGCCGCCGTCGAGCAACTTCTTGCCGACAACGATGACTTGGTGATCGAAATTGCGCGCTGGGCCGAGTACGAACGTACCGGCGAGGCAATGGAAGAAGAAGAGGTTTCGGACCGGCTTCGTTCGTTGAAGCAACGCCACCGGCAGACACCGGCGACGTGAAGCTCCGGTTTCTCCAGCAAGCGTATGCCGACATCGAATGGCTGCAAGATTTCTTGCTCTTCGCATCGTCATTGCCCACTTGCCGGATACGACCCGCCGCGCTTCTGGCCCTATTGACAGCGGCGCAATAACGTTCTATATATGTTCTGTTGTGTTGATAGCTTGTATTTTCGCCCGGCGGGCTGTCTGCCGGGCGCTGCGACTTGAAGAGTTGAATATGTTGTTTCAAGGGGCTTTGCGGCCCGAGGGGCTTTTGCGTGCTGGTCCCGCATAGGACACATGGGACAGGGCAAACAGGCCGGAATGGCTGGAAGGCGCATAAGGCCATGGAGTTTGTGCGTACACAGGTTACGGTCTTTGTTACGGAGAAAACCGCGGAACTCAGCCAATGTGACGGTGTTACGGGTCAGCGAAGATAAGATGGAATGAATTTGGGTAGAAATGGCGCCGCCATTGTGAGGAGGGGGCATGGCATTCAGGCCCTTGGCTCTGCTTTAATACAAGCAGTAGAGGTTTGAGTGTTTCAAAGCACTAAAGTCGAGATTTTGTTCGAGTTATGTTCTGTATTGGAGCGATGCAGACTCAATTACAGGGCGTTTAGACTTTCTTAGCCTCAATGGAATCTAAACCCTTGAAATACCACGCAAAGGCGTTGACGCCCATGAACGCCCATGGTATCCCATAAAGTGCAAATGCGGCAGATGCTGCGGTTGATGGGTTGGGGCCAGGGTCGTGACAGGAAGCGATAGTCCATTACGGGTGGTCGGAGGGTGGCGATGAACTTGGCCAGACCCTTTCTTGCGACTTTTGTGAACAAAGTTGACGTCAAAGGCCGCGTCTCGGTGCCGGCGAAGTTTCGTGAAATTCTTGAAG
>VFKO01000524.1 GCA_009885515.1 Rhodobiaceae bacterium
ATAGACATGCACGAGCGACGAGACACCCGTCACCACCACCAACATCACAGCAGTCAGAGCATCAATCCTGATCGCCCAATCAACCTGCAAGGTGCCGGAATCGAGAAACGGCAACAGCGTGATCAGTTCAGGCTTGCCTGATTCGATCCGCGGCAGATCAAACAGAAACGCGCCCACCGACAGCAGCGCCGAAATGCAGAGCAAAATCGTCGATGTATACTCAGCCGCATGCTCGCCAAGACGCTTACCCAAAAATCCCGCGAGAATGGCGCCAAAAAGCGGTAGTAGAAGAATGGCCTGGTAGATCACGTTGCCGCCTACCCCTTCATGATGTTGACGTCTTCAACCGCAATCGTGCCCCGATTGCGGAAATAGACGACGAGAATGGCAAGACCGATCGCGGCCTCAGCTGCAGCGACGGTCAGCACCAGCAGTGCAAACACCTGGCCTGAGAGGTCATGCAAGAATGACGAGAACGCCACCAGATTGATATTGACCGACAGTAAAATCAGCTCGATCGACATTAAGATGATAATGATGTTCTTGCGATTGATGAAGATGCCGAAGATCCCAATCGTGAACAACGCTGCCGCGACAGTCAGATAATGTCCAATCCCTATCTCAGCCATCACAGACCCTCTCCTGGCCGGACCTTGCGCAGTTCGACGGCTTCAGCGCGCGTGCGGCCCACTTGCGACCATGCACTCTGGCGCTTGACGCCCTCTCGGTGACGCAACGTCAACACAATGGCGCCAATCATCGCGACAAGCAGGATCATGCCCGCCCCCTGAAACACGTAGACATAGTCGGTGTAGATGATGTGCCCCAGCGCTTCGGTGTTGGTCACACCCGTCGGCGTCGGGTGCTGGGCGATAGTATGTGCGCTTGGCATGACAACCCAGCCTGCACCAACGGCCGCCAACTCGGCAAAGAACACGATGCAAATAATGATGCCCATGGGCGCGTATTGCAGAAACCCTTGCCTCAGCTCCGTGAAATCGATGTCGAGCATCATCACCACAAACAGAAACAGCACGGCCACGGCGCCAACATAGACAACGACAAGCACCATCGCCAAAAACTCGGCGCCCAGCAGCACAAACAACGCAGCCGCATTGAAGAACGACAAGATGAGGAATAACACCGAGTGCACCGGGTTGCGTGCGCTAACAACCAAAAGCGCCGATACAATCAGCACCGTCGCAAAAATATAAAAGGCGATTGTCGCCACCAGCACGTCAGTTCGTCCTTTCGAATGCGCCTCTAACGGTAGGGCGCGTCCAGTTCCAGATTCCTGGCAATCTCACGTTCCCACCGGTCACCGTTCGCCAGCAGCTTGGCCTTGTCGTAGAGTAGTTCTTCTCGGGTTTCTGTTGCGAACTCGAAATTAGGCCCCTCGACGATGGCGTCCACCGGACACGCTTCCTGGCATAGCCCGCAATAGATGCACTTCACCATGTCAATGTCATACCGCGTTGTGCGGCGTGATCCGTCATCGCGCGGCTCGGCCTCGATGGTGATCGCCTGAGCCGGACATACCGCTTCGCACAGCTTGCAGGCGATGCAGCGCTCTTCACCGTTGGCATAACGGCGCAATGCATGCTCGCCACGAAAGCGCGGGCTAAGCGGGCCCTTCTCGAACGGATAGTTGAGCGTGAGTTTTGGCCGGAACAAGTACTTCGTCGCCAGCCAGAAGCCGGAGAGAAAGTCGACCATGAAGAACATTCTGAACAGACGGGTCATAGCGGATCTCAAGGCAACTTGTCGAAGGCAAGCAGATACCCCGCCGTCACCACGACCCAGACAAGCGATAGGGGAAGGAAAAACTTCCACCCAATCCGCATCAACTGGTCATAGCGATAGCGCGGCACGATGGCCTTCACCATCGCAAACAGAAAGAAAATTGCCCAGATCTTGATGATGAACCAGACAACGCCGGGCAGATAAGTGAACGGTGCAATCTCAAAGGGCGCATGCCATCCGCCGAGGAAGAAGATGGTCATCATCGCACACATCAGCACAATGCTCACATACTCCGACAGCATGAACAGCAGATACGGTGTCGACGAATACTCGACCATGAAGCCCGCAACGAGTTCGGACTCGGCCTCAGGCAGATCGAACGGCGGGCGATTGGTTTCGGCAAGGGCGGAAATGAAAAACACAACCGCCATCGGAAACAGGTGGCCAAACAGATACCAGTGCTGCAGTCCACCCTCTTGCGCCGCCACAATTTTCGACAGGTTCAGAGACCCCGCCGTCAACAGCACGGTTATGATCACGAACCCGATCGACACTTCATACGACACCATTTGCGCCGCTGAGCGAAGCGCACCCAGGAACGGATATTTCGAGTTCGACGCCCAACCGCCCATAAT
>VFKO01000091.1 GCA_009885515.1 Rhodobiaceae bacterium
ATGCGTGGGACGACGAGACGCACGGGCAGCAGCAGCTCACGCTGTTTCATGGGCACTACGATCAGCACCAGTATTATCCGTTGTCGATCACCTGCGCGGAGAACGATCAGCTCGTGATGGTCAGCCTGCGGCATGGGACGGCGACGGCCTTTCTGGGAGCCGATGACGACTTGCGATACCTCGTGGAGCGAGTGCGTGCGGTGTGGCCCGACATTGAGATCCACGCACGTGCCGACTCCGGCTTCGGAGTGCCGCTGATGCTGGATTTGTGCGAGGAACTGCGGCTGTTCTACACGTTCGGCTACGGCATGAACGCAGTCCTGAACCGGCACACCGACGAACTTGTGCGGCAGTTGCAGCAGCAATTCGCCGAGACTTCGCAGCCGCAACGCGAGTTCGTTTGTTGGCAATATCAATCCCGCAGTTGGTCCGCTCCGCGCTGCACGATCGTGAAGGTCGAGGCGAAATCGGAAGGGACCAACCGCCGCGTCGTGGTCACCAATCGTCCCGGCGGAGCCATCTTGCCCGGTGGCACCTACGACGAATACGCCGACCGTGGCGAATCCGAAAACCGTCACAAGGAACTCAAACGCGAACTGCACGGCGACCGCTTGAGCGATCATCGCTTCATGGCCAACTACTTCCGCTTGCTGATGCACGGACTGGCGTACAACCTGCTGGTTCGACAGCGTCAGTGGATCGCCGATCCTCCCGCCCCCGCGCCGGAAGTCTCGACCGATTCCCCCCCGCAACTCGTCCCCGCCGCGGAAGCGTTGCCGGCCGAGGCGCTGCCAGGTCTGCGCCGCCGTCGATACTTCAACGCCCGCCGCCGAGAAGATCCACTGGGCGAAGGTCACATCAGCACCTGGCGCACGCGGATCATCAAAGTCGCCGCCGAAGTGATCGTCTCCACCCGCCGCATCGTGATCCGGCTCTCTTCGAGCTGGCCGTACCTGAAGCAGTTTTTGAAAGTCGCGCAAGCCAATGCGACCTTGGCCAGCACCTGACCGGTACCGTTGTCGCAACCTCGAACCCCGTCCGCCGCGCTCACACCAAACCCTTGGGGGAAAGGGGGCGGTCTCTCTCGACTTCAACCCAAGCACCCACACTCAGCACATGCGACTCGTGGCATTCGCTTGCCGATGGCCTTCGACTGCTGTTTGATGTGCCATGAATAATTCAGGCTAGCGTCCGGTTCTAGGGCCAA
>VFKO01000141.1 GCA_009885515.1 Rhodobiaceae bacterium
ATAGACAACATTCACGGCGACGGCGGGATCCATAAACGAAATTTCGCCAGAGAACCACGTCGCTGTCACGTCGGAGCGGCCAGCGCCCATATTGAGATAGGCTTGGCCGTACGACTTGCGCAGCACCAGCGCGATTTTCGGCACAGTCGACAATTCAAGCGCCGCCATGAAATTCATGATCTTGCCAGGCAGGCGCCGCCTTTCACTTTCGGCGCCGACCAGAAAACCTGGCGTGTCGGCGAGAAAGATCAGCGGAATGTTGAAGCTGTCGCAGAGCACGATGAAGCTCGAAATCTTGTCGCAGGAATCCGGATCGAGAGCGCCGCCTTTGAACATCGGGTTCGAGGCAACAATGCCGACACTGCGTCCGTTCAGGCGGCCGAGCGCGGTGACGGCGACTTTGGCGAAGCGTTCTTTGATTCCGAAATAGCTGTCGTTGTCGAGGATCGCCTTGATCACCGGCCGGATGTCGTAAGTCTTGGCGCGGCTTTCGGGAACGAGCGTATCGAGTTTGCGCGCGTCGGGGGCTTCGCCGGTTGATGTTGCGACGGGCGGCGCGCTGGCTGCGTTGTCGGGCATGTAGCTCAAAAACGCCTTCAGTTGCGTGATCGCGGCTTCGTCGCTATCGACAACGGCATCCACAAAACCCGTGCCTTCGCTGTGCAGGCGCCAACCGCCGAGCGCTTCAGGGTCGCTGTCTTCGGCAATCGCAACCGATGTCACCATCGAGCTGGAAACGGCGAGCACCGCGCCTTTGCGCATCACAACGAAATCGGAATTGATGCAAGTAAAGGCGCCCCCGCCATAGGTCAGACCCAACACCGCCGAGGCCCAAGGCGTTTCGCGTGTGTGGGTATAGCGCGCGCCTTCACCGGCACGGCCGATGCCCGCGGCCCCCATAATGTCGGGGATGCGCCCGCCCGCACATTCCATCAGGCTGACCATCGGCATGCCGTTCTTGCGGCAGGTTTCGCGCACATAATATTGCTTCTTGCCATGCACTTCCGCCGAAGACGAGCCCAGCGTCGTGAAGTCGGCGGCGTTCACGCCCACCATGCGGGCGGCGATCTTTCCAAAGCCCGAAACTACGCCGTCGCCGGGTGTGTTGTCGCGAGCGTCGGGCCGGACTGAAGTTGCGAACAATCCGGCTTCGACAAAGCTGCCGGAATCGACAAGCAGTGCCACACGTTCGCGCGCGTTCAAAATGCCTGCGGCTTTGCGTTCGGCCAGGCGTTTGGGCGAGCCCATTTGTTTGGCGCGTTTTGCGCGGGCCTCAAAGTCTTCGCGTTGGTTGTCGAACGGCATTCAGAGTTTCGCCTGGGTGAAGAAACACGTGGGTTGGCCAGTGTGGCAGGCCGGACCGGTCTGGTTGACCCTGAGCAATAGCGTATCGCCGTCGCAGTCCACCCACGCTTCGACGAGCCGTTGTGTATGCCCGGAAGTCTCGCCCTTGCGCCAAAGTTTGGTCCGCGAGCGCGACCAAAAAGTGACGTCGCGCGTGGTCAGCGTTCGTGCCAAGGCATCGCGGTTCATCCAGGCCACCATAAGCACCCGGTTGTCGGTTGCGTCTTGCACGACGGCAACGACAAGTCCGCTGGCGTCGAACTTGACGGTGGCAACAAATTCGTTGGGTGCCAGATGTGTCATCCCGCCTTCTTCAGCCTCCCAAGCCCCGCGTCAAGGTCGGCGATGAGATCTTCTGCGGCCTCCAGTCCGGCATGAATACGAATCAGCGGGCCTTTGTGCTCGAAGCTCGTGGCCGTACGGTGTGGCTTGCCGGGGACAATCAGGCTTTCATAGCCGCCCCAACTCCACCCCATGCCAAAGAGCTCCATGTGGTCGAGCATGGCTCCGACCGCTGCCTTCGAACACGGTTTCAGTTCGATGGCAAACAGCCCTGACGCACCTTTGAAGTCACGTTTCCAAATCGCGTGGCCGGGATCGCCAGGCAGGGCAGGGTGAAGCACACGTTCCACCTCAGGACGTGCCCGCAGCCACTCCGCAAGTTGCAACGCGGTTTGCTGATGCTGTTTCAACCGGACGGCCAGAGTGCGCAGACCGCGTTGGCCCAGATAGATATCGTCGGGGCCAACGCACAGGCCCAGATTGCCATGCGTGTCGCGCAGTTGCTTCAGGTATTTGGCGTTCGCCGTGACGGTGCCCAGCATCGCGTCGGAATGGCCGACGATGTATTTCGTGGCCGCCATCACCGACAGATCGGCGCCGTGGCCGATGGCATCGAAGAACAGGGGCGTGGCCCATGTGTTATCCAGGATGACGGGAATGTTGCGGGCCTGGGCCGCTTTCGTGATCGCTGGAATATCCTGAACTTCGAACGTGAGCGATCCCGGACTCTCGGTAAAAATGGCGCTTGTGTTGGGGCGAATTAGCTTTTCGATGCCGGCACCGGCGTAAGGGTCGAAGTAAGTTGTGGTCACGCCAAAGCGGGCAAGAGTTTTGTCGCAGAAATTTCGAGTGGGTCCATAGACCGAGTCCGTCACCAGCAAATGATCCCCCGACGCGACCAGGCTCAAAATCGCCAAGGTACATGCCTGCAGGCCGGACGGGCACAACACAGTTCCAGCCCCTCCCTCCAGATCGCAGATGGCGTTTTCAAGTGCTGCGATGGTAGGCGTCAGCCTGCGGCCATAAGTGTAGGGTTGGCCGCGGTTTTCCAGCGCATCGACTGTCCGATGTAAAATCGTGGAAGCGTGATACACGGGGGGATTGACCAGCCCGTGATGCTCAAAAGGCGAGCGTCCGGCGGTCACAATACGCGTTTCAGGCCGCTTGGTGCTGCTTCCAGGTTTGGACATGGAGCCGGGCTTTCCTCTATGAAGTGGTACTGAGTGGCAGCGTGCCGCATTCCGGCAGTGTTCCGCAATCCTGTTTGAAAGGGAATTGTATGCGTTTCTTGATGATTGGGCTGGCAGCGTGTGTTTTGACCTCAACGGCAATGGCAGCGAATTCGCCAACACTGGAACGGGTCAAAAAGAACGGGTATCTGCGCTGCGGTGTCAACGAAGGGCTTATCGGCTTTGCCAGTCCTGACACCAAGGGGAACTGGACCGGATTTGACGTCGATTTTTGCCGCGGCCTCGCCGCCGTTATCTTCAATGACCCGAACAAGGTTCGCTTTACGCCGACCTCGGCGAAGGTGCGATTTACGGTTCTGCAGTCCGGTGAGGTTGACCTGCTGTCGCGCAATACGACCTGGACCATGAGCCGTGACGTTCAGCTCGGCCTCGAATTCATAGGCGTCACCTATTACGACGGTCAGGGCTTTATGGTGCCAAAGAAGCTGAACGTGACCGGCGCCAAGCAATTGAACGGCGCCACGGTTTGCACCAATACCGGCACCACAACCGAGCTCAATCTCGCAGACTATTTCCGCGCCAACAATTTGAAATACAAGATAATCGCGTTTGAGAAAAACAATGAAGTGCTCGCGGCCTACGACGCCGGACGTTGCGACGCCTACACAACCGATGCCTCAGGTTTGTATGCCGAAAAATTGAAACTGAAGAACCCGAACGATCACCTGATCCTGCCTGAGATCATCTCAAAGGAACCCTTGGGACCGGCCGTGAACCACGGCGATCAGCAATGGGGCGATCTTGTGCGCTGGACGCTCTTTGCGCTGGTCAATGCCGAAGAGTTGGGTGTCACCTCGAAAAACGTCGATCAGATGTTGAAGTCGCCCAACCCCGAAATCCGCCGCTTGCTTGGTGTGGAGGGCGCGTTTGGCGAAGGGCTGGGGCTGACAAAAGACTGGGTCGTGCGCCTGGTGAAGCGCGTTGGCAATTACGGCGAGATTTTTGAGCGCAATGTCGGCCAGGGCTCGC
>VFKO01000072.1 GCA_009885515.1 Rhodobiaceae bacterium
CTTCGAGTGACATGGGGTGGGCTTCCCGGGGTTGGCTGGTGCTTGGTGCTACTCTAGTGGGGATGGTGCGGCGAGCAAGAAAGAAGGGGGGCACGCGAAGGCGCGAAGACGCGAAGAAGAAACGAAGAAAAACAATAGAGCGCCGTCAGGCGCTTTGTTTCGTTGGGAAATGATGGCGCTGCGCGCCGGGTGAATTTCCTTTGCGTGAGTCCTTATTTTCTGCCTGCTCACGATGCAGCGGCGCTTGCTTTGATATCGGCGAGGGTCTTTAGCCAGAGGGAGTGAGAGTCCACGCTGCTGCGGACAGGTTGGTTGGCGATCAATTCATTTTCGACCGTTTCGACTTGTTGTGGGTCCAGCCCTTGACGCAGCAATTGCCATGCCGCCCTTACCGCCGGCGATGAAAAAGCAATCTTTGCAAAATGGCGAGATCGCCGGACGGCTGCAGGGTCTAGTAACCCGGCCGTTTGCTGGCGCAGTTGATCTTCGAGACTGAGAACGTTGATCATGATGGAGGAGCGCAGCTGTATCAATTCTTCCGCAGATAGTGTCTCCGGCGCTTGATCTGCTTTGGCGATCGCCGCCGCCATGTGGGGCTCGGCCAGATGCTGGAATATTCCGATGATGCGATTGGCGCGGGCCTGATGCATGGCGGCGCGCTGGGTCTTGTCATTTTGGCGTAACTGCAGACCGACGAAGATCAGTGACGCGACCACCGCGATGGCGGCGATGATCTGGCTGATGAGGGATGCGTCTTCGAGGGTCATGCGCAGGGTTCCCGGGTTCAAGTGTTTGGGGACCACTTTATCCGTGTTGGCGCCCCGCGCTTCCAACACGGGGGCCATTTCAGCTCGTTAAAAACCTACGCCGCTGCGTCGGGTTTGGCGGGGCGGGGGTCTTTGCGCTCAACGATGCGGGCTTTTTTGCCGGTGAGGCCCTTCAGATAATAGAGCTTGGCTCTACGGACGCGTCCGCGGCGCAGGACTTCGACCGAGTCGACGAGCGGGCTGTAGACCGGGAAAATACGTTCCACGCCTTCACCGTAGGAGAGTTTGCGGACGGTGAAGTTCTCGTTCAGGCCCTGACCCTGGCGGCCGATGACGACGCCTTCGAACACCTGAATGCGTTCGCGACGTTTGATCTGCTTGGTTTTTTCGTCGAGGGATTCTTCGACGACCTTGACGTTCACCTTGACTGTGTCACCGGGTTGAAAGTTTCCCTTCTTTTTGTCTTTGCCCAGGGCAGCGACTTGTTCAGCTTGGAGTGTTTGCAGGAGGTTCATTTGTTTGGTCCTTTCCAAATCTAGTGTTTCGTTGCCGCACCAGCTGCGCGACGCTGATAGGCGTCCCACAGATCGGGGCGGCGGGACTTCGTGAGCTCGAGGCTTTGCGCGTGGCGCCAGTCGCGAACTTTTTGATGGTGACCCGAGGTCAGGATGGCCGGGATTTCGTGACCCTCCCAGACTTGAGGCCTTGTGTAATGCGGGTATTCGAGCAGACCGTGTTCGAAGCTTTCTTCGTCGAGCGAGGCATCGGCGCCGACGACGCCAGGCTGCAGGCGGACAACGGCATCGATGAGGGTCATCGCCGCAAGCTCGCCACCGGAAAGCACGTAGTCGCCGATGGAAATTTCTTCGAGCGCGCGGGCTTCGATGACGCGCTGATCGATGCCTTCGAAGCGGCCGCAGACGAGAATGGCGCCGGAGCCCTGGGCCAAATGACGAGCGCGGCTTTGTGTGAGGCGCTGCCCACGCGGTGAGAGCAAGATCAGCGGGCGATGGCGCCGGTCGACGCTGTCGATCGCTGCGGCCACGATGTCGGCGCGCATGACCATGCCCGGTCCGCCGCCGGCCGGGGTGTCATCGACCGAGCCATGGCGATTGGTGGAATGGGCGCGGATGTCGAGTGTCTCGAGCGACCACAGGCCTTGCGCGAGGGCTTTGCCGCACAGGGACAACCCAAGCGGGCCCGGGAACATTTCGGGCTGAATGGTAAGGACGGTCGCCGACCAGGTCATGGTGGACACTCACGCGATTGCTGTTCGTCGCCGGCGGCGAGGACGGCAACGCCGGTCGCGGAGAGGACAAGGCGGCCTTCGTCGATGTCGACGATTGGGACCATGGAATTGGCGAAGGGCACGAAACTCGAGCGGCCGCTGGGGAGCGCGATTTCAACGAGATCGCCGGCGCCGAAGTGCTGGAATCCCTTGACCTCGCCCAACTCTGTCCCTTCATCGTTGAATACCGGCAAACCGACCAGGTCGGTTTGATAGTATTCGCCGGTGGTGGTTTCGGGCAGGTCTTCGCGTTCGACTTTCAGCTCAAGGCCCTTGAGAGCTTCGGCCGCGGTGCGGCCGGTGATGCCCTGGATCGCGGCGACGACGGCATCGCCTTGCATGCGGGCATTGGCCAGCTTGAAGCGGCGGCCATCGGGGACAGTGACGAGTCCATAGGACGCGACGTCAAGCGGCACGGCGGTGAAGCTTTTGATCTTCACCTCGCCCTTTAATCCGTGGGGCCCGAGTATGCGGCCCAAGAGGATTTGCCTGTCGGTCATGGCTTCTACGCTAGGCTGCCGCCTCAGCGCCCTTCTTTTCAGCGGCCAGGCGTTCGAGTGTTTTCTTGCGCGGGGCCGACTTTGATGGGTCGTTGAAGGTGGTTTTCTTCGTGGCCAAACCCACTTCGACGAGGAAGCGTTCGATACGGTCGGACGGCTGGGCGCCTTGCGAGAGCCAGTACTTCATGCGCTCCAAATCGAACTTGACGCGGTCGGCGTGGTCCTTGGTCAGAAGCGGATTGTAGTGGCCGATGCGCTCGATGAAGCGGCCATCACGCGGACAGCGCGCGTCGGCGACTACGATCTTGTAGAAGGGGCGCTTCTTGGTTCCGCCCCGGGACATTCTGATCTTCAGCACTTGAGTGTTTCCTTTTCAGTTTATTCGTTGAACGCGCGTGACTTATCTTTTGCCGGGAAATCCCGGCGGGAATTTGAATCCTGGCGTCATGCCCGCGCCACCTAGGCCTGGAAGTGCCGCACCTGACGGCATTTTTGGTGCCGCACCGCCGAACAGGGCGCTCATCAAGCCTTTGCCTTTGCCCATTTTCTTCATGACGTCGGACATCTGGCGATGCATTTTGAGGAGCTTGTTGACTTCGGAGACTTC